>DASWYH010000501.1:0-11858 GCA_036405095.1 Gemmata sp.
GGGGCGCCAGTCGAGGTGGTGCCGCCGGGAGAACACGAGGAGCCGCTGGGTGAGGGCGGCGGCCCGCTGCGCGGCGCTCTGGGCGGCCTCCGCGAGGGGCGCGTCCGGGTGCGCCGGGGCCATGTCCCCGAGCATCACCTCCAGGTTCCCCAGGATCACCGTGAGCAGGTTGTTGAAGTCGTGCGCGATGCCCCCCGCCAGTTGCCCGATGGCGTCCATCTTCTGGGCCTGGTTCACGTGCGCTTCGAGTTGCCGCTGCTGGGTCACGTCCCAGCAGATGCCGAGCACCCCGGTGACCCGCCCGGTCGCGTCGCGGACCGGGGTCAGCACCCGGCGCACCCAGGTCCGGCGGTCGCCGACGACCGTTTCGGTCTCGCTCTCGGCCCCCCGCCCGTCGGCCAGCACGGCCCGCACCTCCTCGACGCACCGGGCCGCGAGGTCGGGCGCGAACAGGTCCGCGTCGGTGGCCCCGATCACCTCGCCCTCGGGCCGCCCGACGCTCTGGCAGAACGGCCCGTTGGCCGCCACGTACCGGTGCCCGGTGTCCTGGAGGAACACCCCCTGCCCCAGGTTCTCGATCAGGGTGCGGTACTTCTCCTCGCTCTGCCGCAGCGCCTGCTCCGCCAGCCGCCGCTCGCGCATCTCGGTCTCCAGCGCGCGGGCCCGGACCCGCGCGGTTTGCGCCAGGTGGACCGCGAGCGCGAGCAGCCCGGTGAGGGCCAGCCCGATCAGCAGCGCCAGCCGGGGCATCGACAGGCTCTCGCGGGCCAGCGTGTCCGGCGTCGGCGACACGGTGAGCGCCCACAGGTGCCCGTGGGAGAGCACCGGCAGGGTCTGGTCCCACCGGTCCCCGGCGAGCGGCGGCGCGCCGAACCGCGTGAACACCTGCTCCCCGTCCTCGGACACGGTGACCGCGTACCCGGTCGCCACGCTGGTGTTGAGGATGTTCGCGCAGAACTGCTGCACGGAGATCACCGCCACGAACCCGCCCCGGTCCCCCTTCACCTGGTGCGGGGCGAAGATGAGCAGCACCCGCTGCTCGCGCCAGTACGAGCGCGGGGGCCGGACCACCGCGCTCTGCCCGGCCCGCACCGCCTCGGCCAGCGCCGGACCGCCGCCGAACTGCTCCAGCGCCGCCGGGAGCGGACCGGTCTGTTCGACCCAGTCCACGCGCCCGGCCCCGTCGACCCGCGCGACCCCCATGCACCCGGGGGTCGTACCCACGTACGCGTCGATGTCCCGCCGCACCGACTCCGGGAGCGGCGCACCGGCCCGCGCATCGGGCCACCCCTCGGACAGCGCGGCGACCCGGTTCACCTCCACCGGGAACCGCTCCAGGACCAACCGCTGGAGGTGCACGGCCTCGAACTGCACCTGCCGCTGGACCCGCTCCTCCTGCTCCGCATAGAGCGCGAGCCCGAGGGCGAACGTGAGCCCCATTCCAACGACCCCGACCACAACCGGGAGCGAGCGCCCCAGGGCCGCCAACGGCCCGCCCGTGCGAAACCAGGAGCCGAGCAGCCCGAGCCCCGCGACCCAGGTGGCCGCCGCACCCAGGACCGACACCCCCGACGGGCCGAGCAGCGGAGCCGTGGCGGGCGCCAGCAGCGCGGCCGGAACGCCCAGCACCAGGAACGCCCCGACCAGCGCGCCGATCAGCCCGGCGACCGGGGGCGGGGACCGCCGGGCGGCGAGCAGCAGCGCGAGCCCGGCCAGGGCGCCCCCCGCGCCGGTACCCGGCGCCACCCCGGCCGGTCCGACCGGGACTGCGTACCGCAACGGGACGAACGCCCACCCGTCCAGGCGCACACCCACCCCGGGAACCGAGACGAGCAGAACGGCCGCGCCCAGCGCCACGAGCGCCGCACCGAGCGCCCGCGCCGCCCGCAAGCGTCCCTGCGCCAGTGCGAGGTGCGCCCCGCCCCACACCAGGAACACGAGCGCGCCGTTGTAGTGCAGCGGCGGGCGGTTCGAGACGATCTGCAAGTAGTCCTGTTCCCCGCACCCCCAGGCGCCCGCCCCGAGCGCCCCGAGGGTCACGAGCGCCCATCCGCTCCCGACCAGCGCGTACCGCCACGGGCGCGCGTCGGGGCACCCGACCCCGGTATCGGCAGGTGTCGCGAGAACCGTGTTCATGGTTTCAGATCGATGTCGTAGGTCACGTGCGCGTCACCAATGGTTACGGCGAGCCCGGACTCTTCCGGGAGCGCGTACCGGGGCGGGAGCGCCACCGGCCGAGCGCCGGGCGGGGTGGGGGCGGGTGGAACCGGCCCGCCGGCCGACGGGGGCAACTGTTGTGACAGGCGGAACCCCTCGGGCACCTTGGCGTGCGACTGGACGGCGACCACCACGGACGCCGACCCGATCGGCACATTGGGGATCGAGTACCGCCCGTCGGGGCCGATCAGCCCGCGCACGATCTGCTTGTCGGAACAGTAGAACACGACGGACCCGCCGGTCACCGGCTGGCCCCGGTAGGTCACCGTCCCGGAAACGGTTGCGGTCCGGGACTGGCACCCGACCGCGAGCAGGCACCCGAGGGCCAATGTGGCCCACGGGCAGGCAGACGAACCAAACGGGCGGTCCATAAGTGGCCCTCGCATCAGAAGGCACCGGGCGCGATGATCTCGCCGCCCGCGGGGGTACACAGGTACCACCAGGTGTACAGGGTGATGTCGGCCGAGAGGAACCGGACGCTGCCGTCGGCGAACAGCGCCTGGATCCCACCGGGGTGCGGGGACGAGGCCATGGTCGGGTCGCACCCGCCGTTGTACGGCACCGGCCGCACCAGGAACTTGGACGCGGGTCCGTAACTGTACCCGTTCCACGAGACCGCGAACCCCGGGTGGTACGGTACCAGCCCCGAGCCGGTGAAGTAGTACGCCCAGAAGCTCCCCCCCGCCGGGTAGTTGCCGTTGAAGCACTGCGCGAACTTCTCGGTGAACAGGATCGTGTTCGACGCGCCGTCCGGGAACGTGGCGAGCAGCAGCGCCCGACCATCGGGGCCGAGGATCCGCCCCATCTCGTCGACCCGGGCCGTCACCTGCGCGTTCATCGCGTAGCTCGCCACGCCCCAAATATTCCCGCTCGTGTCGCCGGCGCGCCCGTCGGCCGGGGCGCTGGGGTCCGACGGGCACACGTAGGCCGCCACCGGTTGCGCGTACACTTGGTTGTTGGCCGCGAAGTACACCCCGAGCGCCTGGGACTGCTGGTACAGCGCGCCCTGTTCGAGGAACGGGAGCAGGTGGAAGTGATAGGTGCCGTAAGCACCGGTATCGGTGCCGGGCCAGTACCCCAGCCCCGGCGGCAGCGCGTGGTGCGTGTCGTGCGCCATCTGGGACGCGATCCCGATCTGCTTCAGGTGGTTCCCGCACTTGACCCGGGCCGCGGCCTCCCGCACCTTCTGAACGGCCGGGAGCAGCAAGCCGGTCAGCACCGCAACGATCGCAATCACCACCAGAAGTTCGATGAGCGTGAAACCGGTCGGCCGGGACCGGCCCGGGTGGGCGAAGAAGCTTCGTTGCACAGGCGGCTCCGGTAACGGGCACGGCCCGTCGGCAACGGACCGCACCAGCCCTCACGCGAACGTCGCGGTGGCGTGGGGCGCGAGTGATGCCAGGTCCAGTTGTTCCGAGTTGTTCGTGGACCGTGGGGCTCGCAAGGCTAACAGCGCCCTGCGATCCTTGTTAAACGATGGGGGACTTCCCCTCACCTTTCGGCCCGCCGGCGCCTGACCGCCGGCGACTCGCAACCGCTGGTTTCGGTACGAGAGGAGCTTAGATCGAGTCGGAGGTGCCCTCAAGCACGGGACCCGCGCCGGTTCTGGTATTCTTGTGCGCCCGTGCGAAGAACGCCGTCGTAACCAAAACGGTCCCCTCGGCACTCGGGCGCGGGCACGAATTGTTCGCGCCCGCCACCAACACGGGCCGGGGCCGCGTCGGTCACTTTCCCGATGGGGGGTCACTCCTTCGCGTACACGACCTTTCCCGCCACCACCGTGAACCGCACCGTGATGCCCCGCACCTCGTCGAGCGGACACGTCATCAGGTCGCGGTCGAGGACGATCAGGTCGCCGAACTTTCCCGCTTCGAGTGACCCTTTCTCCTTCTCCTCGTTGTGCAAGAACGCGTTGTTCACCGTGTACAGCCGGACGGCCTCTTCGCGGGTGAGCGCCTCGCCGGACTGGTGGGCCGCGCCGGATTCGAGCTTGCGCGCGAGCGCGACCCAGATGCCGAGCCACGGGGACCACGGGTTCGTACTGTCGAGCGGGTCGAACCGCAGCATGTGGTCGCTGCCGCCGCCGATCGTCGTGTACTTGAGCCACGACTTGTACGGCTGGAACCACCGCATCCGGTCCTCTCCCAGCACCTTCAGAAGGGTGCCGCCGTCCTTGTAGAGCCACGCGGGTTGCACGTCCGCGCACACGCCGAGCCGCTGGCACCGTTCCAGGTTCAACTGACTCGGGAAGTTCGCGTGCGTGATGCAGAACCTCTTGTCCTTGATGGGCGCAATCTTGTCGGCGAACTCGTAGGCGTCCAACAGAACGTCCATCGCGCCCTCACCGGCGCAGTGGGCGGTCACCTGCCACTTGCGCTTGGCGGCCTCTTCGACGATCACTTGGAGCTGCTCGGGCGGGACGAAGAGCAGCCCGCGGTAGTCGTCCTGGGTGATCTGGTACGTGTCCCCGCGCGGCCACGGCTTGCGCATGTACGCGGACCCGTTCAGCATCCCGCCATCAAGGAACATCTTGATCGGGCCGATCCGGACCCACTCGTCGCCGGCGCCCGTGGGGCCGCCCCGCCCGTCCCTGCCGACGAGGTCATCGAGCCGGCGCCCGATCGCCTCGCGCCCGCCGCTCGTGCCGAAGCTCCGCGCCACGTTCACGCGGACGGTAAGTTCGTTGTCCTTTTGGAGCGCCAGGTAGAGGTCGAGGTTGCCGCGCCCGGCGTTCCGGTCGGCGATCGAGGTGATGCCGTGCCGGTTGTACAGCCCGAACAGTTTCACCACCGCCGCCCGGCGCTTCTCCGCGGGCACGTCGCCACCCCCCGGAACGCCCTTCAGCACGCCGTAAGCGTTCCGCAGCATGCCGGTCGGCTCGCCGGTCTTCTCGTCCTTCACCACCTGCCCGGCGGGCGGGTCCTTGGTGGCCCTCGTGACCCCGGAGACCTCCAGCGCCTTGCTGTTGGCGACCCCGGCCGGGCCGGCGTGGTAGAGCACCGGGTGCTTCGGGGCCGCGGAATCGAGTTCGGCCTTCGTGGGGAACCGCGCTTCCTTCAGCCGCGTGGGGAACGCGTACTGGATCACGATCCACTTGCCTTCGGGGAGCTGGCGCGCGCGGGCCTTGATGAAGTCGAGGACCTCGGGGATCGAGCGCAGCAGCGGGATCGGGTCCCCGGCCTCGCTGGACGCGGCGCCGACGGGGTGCGTGTGGCTGTCGTAGAGCCCGGGCATCACGGTGTTGCCGTTCGCGTCGATGACACGCGTCTTCGCGCCCTTGAGCTTCAGGACATCGGCATCGGTTCCGACCGCGACAATTTTTCCGCCGCGCACCGCGACCGCTTCGGCCGTGGTGAACTTGGCGTCAACGGTCAGCACCTTGCCGTTGTGAACGATCAGGTCCGCATCCCGAGCGCGGAGCAGGGGGACCGGAGCGGCGAGCAGGGCCGCAACAATTGGGAGAGCGAGTTTCATGGCGAACCTCAAGGCGTTACTGGCGGCCCCGGTGATACCGGGGCCGGTAGTTTCAGTGGTCCGTGCTCAGTACGGGCTTGACGCCATTCCGCGTGCCCTTCGAACCTCGGTGCCTGCTTCTCGTCTGTTCGGCTCACGGATAACGGACCACGGACCACTTGAAACTACTGGAGCCTAATAGAAGCGTGTCCGCGGCCCCTTCATCTTGCCCGCCCCCTTCTCGCCCCTCAAGTGGGGAGGTCAAAAGAATGACCCATGGTGACACTTCAACTCGTTTCCAGCAGTCTCAAGTTGGGCGGTTCTGTGCCGCCGGGCGCGGAACGGGTGCGGGTCCGTGGCACTGAGGGGGCGCCCTCAACAGGAAGCTACGGAGCACGGTGTCGCACCGGCGAACGGGTCCGGGTGCGAGGCCCGGTCGCGCCCCCGGGCGGACCGGTCACGGTCCCGTGGCCCGCCGAACCCTCCGGTCATTCGCTCAGGGGCCACCTCATGACGCGATTTTTCACCACCGCGGCGCGGCTCCTCGTGACCGCATCGGTCGGGCTTGCGCGAGACATGCCGCTGTCGCAGATCGTCATCCCCGGCGAGGGGTGGAAGAAGGTGGCGTCGCCGGGGGCGCGGCCGACCGCGCCCCGACCGAACCCGCTGACCACGCTCTCGGCGGACCGCGGCACGGCGTTCATCGCGGCGCGCGAGCGGCTCCTGTGGGCCGCGCCGGTCGGTTCCCAGGGGAGCGTGGTCGCGTCGAGCGCCCCGTATGCGCCGATCCGCCAGAAGCCCGGCGCCACTCAGCCGACCGAGGTTACGGGGCTGGCGGCCGACCGCAACGGGCGCATTTACGCGGCGACGGAGATCGGCGTTCAGGTGTTCGACCCGACGGGCCGGATGTGCGGCGTGCTGACCCCGGCGGCAGCGGGCGTTCCGAACCACCTCGCGTTCGAGGGCGACACGCTCACGCTCTGGATCGGCAACACGAAGTACGCAAAGGAGCTGAACACCGGCGGCGCGAAATAGCCCCGGAACTCGAAGACCGCTCCCCAAGGTGCCTGAACCCCGCGCCGCCTGTGGGGCGCCCCCGTGGGCGGTTTTCACTCACCCTTCACGCAGGTCGGGGTAGACTCGCTTTCGTTCTGCGATACGATACAGTATTGCTCTCCGCGAGAGACGCTCTTGCCCGGTTGGCGGGCACCGGAACGGCGCCGAACGCTGAACCCGTTCCCGTCCACCCGCGTCTAACTCTGGAGCGGCCGTGAAGCAGCGCTTCGCTGCGACAGGCCGCGAGCTACGGTGGCAGCGGCCGTGAAGCAGCGCTTCGCTGCGACAGGCCGCGAGATCCGACAGGAATCGCTCACTCCGGGCGGTTCGCACCCTTTTGGAAGGAGCCGGACAAACACCCCGGCCGCAACGACGATGCTCGACAAAGTACGCAACATCGGGATCATGGCTCACGTGGACGCTGGCAAGACCACCACGACGGAGCGGATCCTGTACTACAGCGGCACCAAACACAAGGTCGGCGACGTCGATGACGGGGACACCACCACCGACTTCGACCCGCTCGAACGGCAGAAGGGCATCACGATCAACAGCGCGGCCGTGTCCATCGACTGGGCCGACCGGGCGGATCACCCGATCGCCATCAACATCATCGACACCCCCGGCCACGTGGACTTCACGGCCGAGGTGGAGCGGTCGCTGCGCGTGCTCGACGGCGCCGTCGGTGTGTTCTGCGCCAAGGGCGGGGTCGAGGTGCAGTCGGAGACGGTTTGGCGCCAGGCCACCAAGTACAAGGTGCCCCGGCTGGCCTACGTGAACAAGTTGGACCGCATGGGCGCCAACTTCTGGGGCTGCGTCGAGCAGATGAAGACCAAGCTCCGCGCCAACCCGGTGGTGGTCACCATCCCGGCCGGGCAGGACAGCGCGCTGGAGGGCATCATCGACCTGATCGAGATGAAGCTCATCACCCGCGACCTGAACGACAAGACGCACCGGAAGTTCTTCGAGACCGACGTGCCCGAGAAGTACCTCGAAGAGGCCCAGAAGCGCCGCGCCCAGATGCTCGACGGCGTGTCCGCGGCCAGCGACGAGATCACGGAACTCATTCTCGAAGAGAAAGAGGTGCCCATCGACCTCATCCGCAAGGCGCTGCGCAAGGGCACGCTGGAGAACATCTTCACGCCGGTCCACTGCGGCAGCTCGAAGATGTTCCACGGCGTGCAGCACCTGCTGGACCTCGTGGTGGACTGCCTGCCCAGCCCGCTGGACCGGCCCCCGGTGGACGGGCTGCACCCGAAGACCAAGGAGGCGCTCAAGCGCAAGCCGGACTCGTCCGAGCCGATGAGCGCGCTGGCGTTCAAGACGGTGGCCGAAGTGAACGGCGACCTCGTGTACATCCGCGTGTATTCGGGCGAGATGAAGCCCGGCGAGACGTACACGAACACCACCAACGGGCGCAAGGAGCGCATCGCGCGGTTCTACCGCATGATGGGCGACAAGCGTGTCCCGCTGGAGAAGGCGAACCCGGGCGACATCGTCGCCGCGATGGGCCTGTCCGAGACGTACACGGGCAACACCCTGTGCGACCAGGACAACCCGATCGCGCTGGAAGCGATCCAGTTCCCGAAGCCGGTGGTGTCGCAGGCGCTCTCGTTCAGCAAGACGCTGGACAGCGGCAAGGTGGGCGAGGCCCTCAACCGCCTCGTGCGCGACGACCCCACGTTGAAGACGCACACGGACGAGGAGACCAAGGACACCATCATCAGCGGGATGGGCGAACTGCACCTGGAAATCTCCATCGAGAAGCTGAAGCGGGCGGTGGGGGTGCCCCAGGAAGACACGAAGCTCATCACGCTGGGCAAGCCGCGGGTGGCGTACCGCCAGTGCCTCGCGCGGCCGATCGACTTCGAGCACAAGTACGCGAAGCAGTCCGGCGGGCGCGGCAAGTTCGCCGTGATCTCGGTGAAGTACACCCCGCTCACCCCGGAGCAGATCGAGGAGAAGGTCAAGGAGATCGAAGCCCTGAACGACCCGAAGGTCAAGCCGGACCCGAACAACGTGTACTTCGTGAACAACATCACGCAGGGGACGATCGACAAGCAGTACATCCCCTCGGTGGAGGAGGGGCTCCGGGACGGGGCGAAGAAGGGGGACAAGTACCCGTTCCCGTTCGTGGACCTGGAGTTCGACCTGCACTTCGGGAAGATGCACGACGTGGACTCGTCGCAGGACGCGTTCTACCTGTGCGCCCGGGAGGCCTTCCGGGAGGCCCAGGAGAAGGGCGGGATCGAGCTGCGCGAGCCGATCATGAAAGTGGTGGTGGTGTCCCCGAAGGAGTACCAGGGCCAGATCTCCGGCAACATCAGCTCGAAGCGCGGGATCATCGAGGAGACGAGCGAGGAGGGTGGCGTCTCGCAGGTGATGGCGAAGGTACCGCTGGCGAACCTGTTCGGGTACACCAACGACCTCCGCTCGGCGACGAAGGGCCAGGCGAGTTTCTCGATGGAGTTCAGCCACTACGCCGCGGTGCCGGTCGAACTGGCCGACATCCCGAAGTTCGACAAGAAGTAACGTAACGGCCACCGGCGCGACGTGAGTCCGCCGGCACCCACGATAACCGGAACCGGCGACCCGCAAGGTCGCCGGTTCGTTTTTCTCTGCCACAAAGCCGCAACAGGAGCGGCTGTCGTTCCCGGCTCTTCGTCGCAAGGAGCAGGAACCCACGAACGAGCAGCCGGGCATTGTTCCGGTCCGATCGCGCCGGTATCTTACACGCTCCTCGTTCCTTAAAATTTGGGGGGCGCGCATGTCGCTCGTTGTCCTGTCCTGTCCGGCGTGCAAGGCCTCGCTCCGGGTGCCCGGGGCGCAACGCGGCCGGCGCCTCCGGTGCCCGCAGTGCGGTGAGGTCTTCGTCACGCCCACAACAGCCGGAGCGCCCGAACGCCCCCCCCAGACCGAGTCGGCGACCGCATCGTCCCCTCGAACCGTGCCGGCGCCCACGGGCGACGCCCCCCCCGATACGAACGCAAGCGCCACCGATCCGAGCGCCGCGGCTGAAGGTGCGCGACAGCCCCAGAAGGGCGAGCCGGAACCCGATCGGCTCGCGAGACCTCGGGTGCACGGGCGGCCCGGCCCGAAGGTCGCCACTACCCGACCTCGGGCGAACGCGCCGCGCCGCGCCGCAGAACGGCACCGCCGCGACCGCCGGGACGAGCGCCCCCGTCCCCAATCCGGGCTCATTCCGCTGTTGATCCTCGGTGGGATCGGTGCCGCCGCGTTCGTGTGCCTCCTGTTCGGGGCCGGCGTCTTCCTCTACTTGCGCGATGCCGAACAAAAAGAAGCAGAGGCCCTCGCCGAGCGGGAGCAGCGCGAGAGCGAGGAGACCGCCCGCCGTGCCGCGGACCGGGACCGGATGCAACCCCCGCCCTTCAACCCGGTTGTGCCCCAGTGGCCGAACCCCGAGCCGCCCTGGCAACCGGTCAACCCGCCGGTCGATCCGCCGTTCGACCCGCCCGTGAACCCGCCGGCGGCGAAGCCGAAGCTCGTGTTCCCGCCCGTGGTGCCGGTGCCGCTCAAGCCCGCACCGCTCGCCGAAGCGAAGGTCGAACTGAAGTTGCCGGGCACGGTCACCGACGCCTGCGTCGGCGGCGGCGGGCGGTACTGGTGCCTGTTGCTCGGCGACTCCAAACAGGTCGCCGTGTTCGACGTGAACCAGGCCAAGGTCACCAAGCTCTTCCCGGTCGCCGGGGGGAAGATGCGGATCGCGGCCGGGATGAGCAAACTGGTGGTCGCGTACCCGGACACCGGCGCCCTCACCCGGTTCGACCTCACGACGCTCACGAAAGAGGTCACGGTCCAGTCGCCGGTCGAGAAGTTCGATTCGGTGCTGCTCGGTTCCGCGTCCGCCGGCCCCCTGTTTGTCGAGCGCACGCCCGTCGATCTGCAAACGTTCAAGGCGCTCGAAGAACCGGGGCGGGTCGGGGTCGGCGGGCGGGACCACCGCACGCACCTCCGCATCAGCCCGGACGGGCACGTGTTCGGCTCGTGGAGCACCGCGTACTTGCCGTCCGGGGTGAACGTCGGCACGGTCGGCGAAACGGCGGTGAAGCCGTTCCGGGAGCACACCTCGGCCGGGTTCGTCATCCCGGCGGCCGACGGCACCACGGTGACGGCCGCGGGCGTGTACGCGCCGACCGGGAAGATGCTGCCGGGTCCGAGCGGGTACTTCTTCCGGACCCCCGCGCAGGAGGGGCGGTTCTACCTCACCATCCCCGGGGGCGGCGGCGCACAAGTCAACACCGGCATGGGCGATGCCGATAAGCCCACCGTGGTGTACTCCACCGGCGAGGCGCGCGCCCTCGTCAGCCTGCCCGATGTCGCGCTGCCCGCGGGCAACGAGGCGTGGGTCGAGACCGACTTCCTGGCCGACAAAAAGGTGCTGTTCACCACCACCGGCCAACTGATCGCGGTTCTCGCGCCGTCGGGTGACAAGCTGATCCTCCACCGGTTCGACCTGGAGGCCGCGCTCGACAAGGCCGGGGTCGATTACCTGTTCGTGGTGAGCCGCCCGCCGGGTGCGGTGCCGGGGAGGGCGTTCAAATACGCGCCCGAGGTGAAGTCGAAAAAGGGTGGGGTGAAAATCAAACTCGACGCCGGCCCGGACGGGATGAAAGTGGCCGCCGACGGGACCGTCACCTGGGACGTGCCCGAGGGCTGGGCAGGCGGGGAATCGGTGATTCTCACCGTGACCGACAAGTCCGGGCAGGAGGTGTTCCACACGTTCACCCTCGCGCCCACCGGCGCTGGAGGCGCGGACGTGGCCGCCGGGCCGCCGGTCATCAGGCCGCGCCCGAACCCGGGGGCCGTGCCCGCCGGGGGCACGGCCCCCGGGCTGGTGCGGCCCGCAGCGAAGCCCATGCCGATCACCCCCACGAAGGCCGTGGACAAAACCGAAATCAAGTTGCCCGGGACCGCCGATTTCACCTGCTTCGGCGGCGGCGGGCGGTTCGTGCTCCTGCGCATCCCGGGCGAGAAGAAGGTCGCGGTGCTCGATGTGTGCGAGGGCAAGATCGTCAAATACCTGCCGATCCCGGAGGGCTCCGCGCTCATCGCGGCGGGCAACGAACACCTGTTCGTGTTGGCCCCGGCGGCCAACGTGATTCAGCGGTGGA
>DASWYH010000502.1:0-6958 GCA_036405095.1 Gemmata sp.
ACGGCGGAACCGCGACCCGCGAGGTTAGCCCAGACCGCCGTTAACGAGTTGTCGATCTACTCGGTAGCGGTGCTGGAACAGCCTTCCCCGGGTGGGGCGGGGTGGCAAAAGCTCGGCCGACGCAACTATCGGCCTGCTGCAAAACAGCGAGCTAAACGCGACCCGAACGACACCCCGACGTTACCCCGCAAATCACGAAGACGCAACAATGAACCGTGGCCCGGAGCCGGTCCCAGGGTCGTCCCGTGTTTGTGTCGGTGTGGTATCGGGTCCCGTAGTGTCCGCGACGGGGCAGCGTTGGTAGCGGCCTGCAAACGATGCAAGCTCGCGTGCGTAACGCCCGAGAAGGTGTCGCACGACAAACGCGAGGCTCTCCGCTCTGGGGCAGTTTTGTCTCCGCAAACGTACCGTCTCCGACCCCGGCTAAACTTCGGACTGGTCACCACGCGCCCAGAAATTGAACAGGGTTGGCTACTAATTGACCAGTTCGGTAGTTCGGCGAACAGTCGTATCCACGAATAGACCACCGGACCAAAGAAGTTGAGCGGTGTGGTGCGCAGCTCGGCGCATTCTTGTGCGGGCTCGCTCCGGACGCCCCCTCACAGGCGTCGGGCGTTATTTGAAAGCGCACTCCACGACAGCGGAGGTCTTATTAGACGACCCGCTCCGCTCACGTTCGGCCCGCCTTGTTGACCCTCGAAACCCAGACCACGATGCGGGTCAGAGGGCGAAGGAGTCAGCGGGAGCGAATCGCCGCAAATGCAGGCTTAACCAGTAATTGACGGGGCAAAACGGATCCGCAAAGAACACTTGTTCGCGATGGCGCGGTGTCTGATTCGCGAGGAAGGTTTGCTTGTCGATGTTTCGCCGGGAACTGACGTTGCTGCGGCCTTGAGGGTCGCCGCGAGCAGGCGCATGGCGGGAAAAGTGGTCGCGATTCTGGGGGATTCGTGGGACCGTTACTTCGCGACCGAGTAGTTACGAACTGACGTGCGACGCGCATAAAAACGAAAAGGCGGGATGATCTCCCGTGAACTGTCGCCCATTCAGCTCACGTTAGTCATCCCGCCCGGTGACAATACAAGCAGCCGCCGTGCCAAAATCCAACTTTATGCGGTGCCGCTCCGTTTCGCTTCGAGTTCCTGCCACCGGGTGAACAGTTTCTCTACCGCGGCCTGCGCCTCTTCGAGTGCCTTGCACGCGGCAGTCAGCGCGAGGTGATTGCCCGCGCTCGCGGTGTTGACCTCGGCTTCGCGTTTGGCAACCGCCTCCTCAGCGGCCAGAATCGCGGCCTCGATCCCGTCAAACTCCTGCTGCTCCTTGAAGCTCAACTTCTTCGGTTTGGCAGGGGCGGGTGCCGCGTTCTTCTTGGCCGGCGCGGCCGGCGCGGGTTTCGCGGCTTCGACCGCGCGCTCGTAGGCCGACAACCACTGCCCGACGTTGCCGTAGTTCTTCGACCCGCCGAACCCGTCGAGGCCGATCACTTCTGTGCACAGCCGGTCCATCAGGTCGCGGTCGTGGGTGACGAGCACCACCGCGCCGGGGAACTCATCGAGGCTGTCTTCGAGGGCTTCAAGTGACGGGATATCGAGGTCGTTGGTCGGTTCGTCCAGAAACAGCAGGTCGGCGGGCTTGAGCATCAGTTGCGCGATCCGGACGCGCGCCCGCTCGCCGCCCGAGAGGGCGCTAATTTCAACATCGAGTTGGTCCGGGCGAAACAGGAACCGCTGTGCCCACCCGGCGACGTGCAGTTGGCGCCCGTTGAACGTGACCTGATCGCCGTTCGGGCTGAGCGCGACGCGCAGCGGTTGCGACAGATCGAGCGCCGAGCGCCCCTGTTCGAACATCACCGCGCGAAGGCCGTCGGCGCGAGTGACCGTTCCGGTGTCGGGGGCGAGTTCGCCCGCGAGCAGCTTCATAATGGTGCTCTTGCCGCTCCCGTTGGGGCCGAGCAACCCGAGGCGCGTTCCGGGGCTGAGGATGAGGTCTACCCCGCTGAAGAGCGCGCGGCCGCCGAGTGATTTGCTGATCCCCGTGGCCGTGATGAGCTTCTTGGTTTGGCGCCCCGTGCCCGCGAAATCAATGCCGGCGGTGTTAGCCGCGGCGGTGCGATAGTTCAGGTCCGCGAGTTCGTCGCGCCGGGCCGCCGCTTCGCCGATGCGCGAGCGCGACTTGCGGCGCTGGGCGGACTCCTTGCGCCCGAGCCACTCCGTTTCCCGCCGCACCTGGTTGGCGACCGCGTCCCGCATCCGAGCCTGAGCGTCCAGGAACGCATCGCGCTTGTCGGCGAAGTCGTCGAAGCTCCCGGCGGCGCGGAACGAGCCGCCAGGGTACACGCGACTCACTTCCAGAATCTCATCGCTCACCGCGCGGAGGAACGCCCGGTCGTGCGTCGCAACCAGGTACGCGAAGGGCGCGGCGCGGAGCAACTTTTCGAGCCACACCACCCCGGGCAGGTCGAGGTGGTTGGTGGGCTCGTCCATTAGAAGGAGGTCGGGTTCGCGCACCAGTTCACACGCGAGCGCGAGCCGCTTGCGCCAACCGCCGGAGAGCGTGTCGGCGCGGACATCGTAATCCTCGAACCCGACTTGCGTGAGAGTGATCGCGGTGCGGGTCTCGCGCTCGTGGTCTTCCAGGTTCTCGGTTGCGAGCGCCTGCATAAGCGCACCGTGTGCGGTGACGCCCGGCGCGAACGTGTCGTCTTGTGCGAGGTAGCCGATGCGGACCCCGCGCCGAAGGGTGCGGGCACCGCCGTCGGGCGTCTCCAGCCCCGCGAGGATCTTCAGGAGCGTGGATTTGCCGGCCCCGTTCGGACCGATCAGCCCCACACGCTCGCCGGCGCGCAACTCCACGTTCAGCCCGTCGAAGAGCGGGCGCGGACCGAAGCTCTTGCTCAACTCTTGTGCGGACAGCAACAATGACATGCTTCGTTCCTGGGGGACGGCGGTTCTTGATCGTGCCCGATCGGGCGAACCCGGGCATCATCTTCGGCGTCGGTTTTTTATGCGGACCGCGAAGCGTTATCATACGGTTCGCCACCCGATGCAAGGTGTTCATGCCTGAAGACGAACCGTTCATTCGCGCCCTCCTCGCGGCACCCGACGATCAGACGGTGCGGCTCGTGTACGCCGACTGGCTCGACGACCGGGGCGACCCGAGGGCCAATTACCTGCGCCTTCAGGCACGCGCGGCGGAGCTGCCACCCATCTCGCGCGAGCGCGCACGCATGCAAGAAATGCAAACGAGGCTACCGTCATGGTGGCTGGCGGTGGTCGGCTTCCACGCGACCCCGCAGGAGCCGGACCGGGCACGCATAACGGAGGCGGCCGGAATTTTGGGGCACCCGGTGAAGCGCGAGGAGAACGGATACGCGGTGACGATTGAAGGCGCCGCGGTCAGCGGGCTGACGGGCGCCGTAGCGTACCTCGAATCATGGATTAGGGGGAACGAGATCAGGACTTACGAAGGCGTTTACCACTTCCGGATAAACAACCGAGCCGGGCGGGAAGTGTCGTGGGAGCCGCACACTTTCCACAGGGAGTTCGACGCCTGCAAGCCGCAGTTCCTCGAATGGTACGGCGATCAGGCGTTGATGATCTACCGTGAAAACTATCAGGCTTATGCATGCCGGCTGAGCTTCTACGAACCCTCGGCGTTCCGTGAACTGACGCACGGGTGCGGTCGGTGGGTACTCGATGGCCGCGAGTTGAGCTTTCGCCGCGACTTCGGGCGCCTGGTATCGCGGCTGTCGGTTCCCGACCTCACCGAACTAACACCGCTCACGGAAGCAGAGGCACGCCAGCGCGACTTGCTTCCGCCGAATCGCTAAGCGCCCGATGCGCGCACGAGCCGGTGCAGTGTGATTTCCGGCCGCACGTTGAACCGCACCCGGAGCGTGTGCCCCAGCCCGCGGTTGATGTAAAGCGCGCGCCCGTCGCCGAGGTCGAAGGCGCCGGCGGTGTACCGCTTGTTCATCACCGGGAGCAGCGGCGGTGGGAGGAACGGCGGCTTGCACTGTCCCCCGTGCGTGTGCCCCGACAGTATCCACCCCTGAAACTTGCCCCAATTTATGGGGCGATCGGCCCCGTCCGGGTTGTGGCACAGCACGATGGCCGGTTCGTCGGCGGTGAGCTTCGGGAGCACCGCTTCGGGGTGAAAGGTCGGGCACCAGATGTCGTCAACGCCCGCGAGACGCAGCCCGGCGACTACGCGGCTCGTGTTCCGGAGCACGGTCACGCCCGCGTCGGCCAAACGAGTGGCGACCTCGTTCCCCAGGGCCGCGTCCGCCCAGCGCGGGCCGAAGTCGTGGTTCCCGAGGATCGCAAAAGTGCCTAACGGCGGCGCGGCGAGGTGCCCAAATACGCGTTCGAGATCGGTCACCGGAGCCACTTGCGGCCCGCTATCGGTGACATCGCCCGTAATCACCACCAGATCCGGCTGGAGCGCCGACACCTCCCGCAGGCACGCGGCGAGGTAGTCCGAATCGACCCGCGGGCCGATGTGCAGGTCACTGACCTGCGCGAGGGTCTTCCCTTCCAGTTCCGTGGGCAAGTTGCGCACGGGCAAGTCCCGACGAACCACTGTCACCCAGTGCGGCTCAATGCGCCATGTGTAGAGGCCCACACCGAGGACCGCGGCGCCACAACCGAATACGAACCGCCGGCGGGTCAAACGCGGTCTCATCAGCGGTCCCTTGAGCCAGAAGTTCCGAGCGCCGGTAATCGCGCGCGGCACACACGATTTACCCGATAGTCGCCCGCGAACCAAGACGGGTGCGAATGAATGATACACGAGAGATCAATCGCCTTCGGTATCGCGGCGAACGGGTGCCGGACGCGCACGTGCCAAATACCCTTCCCTTGAGGTCCATTCACTCACAGCATCGCGGAGCTTCACCATGTCCGACAAGCCACTCGCGGGAAAAGTCGCCCTCATCACCGGGGGCTCGCGCGGGATCGGGGCCGCCATTGCGGCCCGCTTCGGCGCCGACGGAGCGCAGGTGGTCGTCAACTACGCCCGCAGCCGGACCGAAGCCGAAACCGTTGTCGCCGGTATCAAGGCTGCCGGGGGCGACGCCGTCGCGGTACAGGCGGATGTGGGCAACCCGGGCGAAATCCCGGGCCTGTTCGACGCCACCACCAAAGCGTTCGGCCGGCTCGACATCCTGGTGAACAACGCGGCCATCATGAAGCGGCTGTTCCTGGAAGAAGTGACCGCCGAGACCATCGACGCGCACTTCAACGTCAACGTGCGCGGGTATCTGCTGTGCTGCAAGCACGCCGCGGAACGGATGACCGCCGGCGGGAGCATCATCAACATCGGCAGTGCGATCAGCCGGATGGCTTACCCCGGCGCGGTGGTCTACACCGCCATGAAGGGAGCCGTGGACCTGATGAGCCGCGTGCTGGCCGCCGAGCTCGGCCCGAAGGGCATTCGCGTGAACGTCCTGGCCCCGGGCTCAACAATCACCGACATGAACAGCGAGAAGAGCGGCAAGACACAAGAGGAAGCCGAACAGGAGATCGCGGCCACGGCGCTGCGTCGCCAGGGTCTGCCCGCCGACATCGCAGACGCAGCGGCGTTCCTCGCATCGAACGACGCGCGCTGGGTAACAGGTGCTTGGCTCGACGTCTCGGGCGGCATCCGACTTTGATCTCTGGTTCGTGAGCAACGAATGAGACCCGCGCGGCGAGTGCAATGCCCCGGCGAGCAAACGTTCTCCTGACACGAGGGCCAAACGCCCGGCCCCGCTCGAAGAAAACGAACCAGGATCCGCAAGATGATTCTCGCTGCCGTTCTCACTACTGGAACCATCGCGGGCGTGAGCGCAACGGCAACGATCGCCAAAGCTGCGACACAGAGCCACTGCGACCGCCTCCGTATTTGATTTGAGTCCGGGTCCGGCACCGTGCGCACTGGGAAACCGACGGCACCTACCGCGATCTCGACGACGCCCAGCAGCATCGCCTGGTAGCCAGAACATGAGAGCGAGGTTGCGAGCACTGAGATTGAGAATAATTGCCGCTGAAATTGGTGATTCCGAAATGGCACAGGCAGCGCATAAAACGACCGGCCGCAAATCACCGAGGCGTCGCCCATTCACCTCAATGACCGCGGCCGGTCTGATGAAAAGATACCGCCGCTTTTCCAGCATCCAACACGAAACTGCCAAAATTGTTTTTTAGGCCAAGTAACGCTCCCGATCCTCGGACATATCAACAGTTTACGCATTGCTGTTACAATTAAGTTACTCGCGCAACCACCGTATAATTCTTCTCTTACGAAACATTTCGGTCAATTTCGCCATCCTGTTAGCGCAGCCAAATACCCTATGTAATACGCGGTCGGGCGAAATCCCGACAGCATCGTAGCGCACGCAAACCGCGCAATTCCATGCGCAGGTGGCCAGAAATGTTCCGGGTCGCCCTCGGGACCGCCGCCCAGGTTGGGTGAGGCCGCCCGTATCGCTTCCCCGACCTGGGCGGTTTATTTACAACTTGCAACTCAAAGGTACGCAGTAACTTCCAGGCTTTCTCGTAACCGATTCCATGTCGGGTTCAGCGAACGCAGCTTATTTTGGCATCGCGAGTGCTTTTAAAAACACGGGCGGGGTGACCGCAGCGGGTTGAATGGGCGACGGCCCACCGCGGATCACCCCGCTCTTTTCATTTCTGACCTCACATTGCAAACACTACGTCCAGGTACCCCACTCTCAACCTTTCTTTAGTTCCGTTGGTTTTACCTGTGTTGGTAATCAACCCTGCCAGTTGGCTATTGCGGGCCGGCCGCCCCAGCGCATTCGTACATCAGCGCCAGAGGCAGGTGCGCAGTTCATTACCGCACGGCAAGAAGGTGCATTCCGCCGGTGCGATTTTCTCACTCATGGCGGCAAATATTACAACCCTGAATGGCGAAACGCACACGAGCACCCGAAAACCCGTGGAAATCACTCAACTTG
>DASWYH010000503.1:0-3685 GCA_036405095.1 Gemmata sp.
CCTCGAGCCGCACCACCACCGGCACCTTGAAGCCCACTTCCTTGCCGGCCTTCACGAGCGCGTCCGCGATCGTCGCGCAGCTCGCGATGCCGCCGAACACGTTCACCAGAATGCCCTTCACCTTCGGATCGGAGAGGATGATGCGGAACGCCTCGACGGCGCCGGCCGCGGTCACGCCGCCGCCCACGTCGAGGAAGTTCGCCGGGCCGACGCCGTGCGCCTTCCCGTGGTAGTTGATGATGTCCATCGTGGCCATCGCGAGCCCGGCCCCGTTCACCAGGCACGCGACGGTCCCGTCGAGCTGGATGAAGTTCAGGTTCGCCTTGCCCGCACGGATCTCGGCGGGGTTCTCTTCGCTCTCGTCGCGCAGCTCGGCGATGTCCTTGTGCCGGAAGAGGGCATTGTCGTCGAAGTCGAACTTGGCGTCGAGCACGACCACGTCGCCGGCCTTCGTGACGGCGAGCGGGTTCACCTCGGCGAGGGTCGCGTCCTTCTCCAGGTACACCTTCGAGAGCGCGAGCATGATCTTTTCGGCCTTGGTGGCCTGTTCGCCGGTGAAACCGAGCTTGGCGGCCATCTCTTTGGCCTGGGCCGGCTCCAGCCCGGTTTCCGGGCTGAACGGCATCTTGAAAATGAGTTCCGGGGTGTCGTGCGCGACCTTCTCGATGTCCATACCGCCCGCGGCGGACGCCATGAGCAGCGGCTGCCCGATGGCGCGGTCGAACACCACCGCGACGTAGAACTCCTTGGCGGGTTCGGCGTCGGCCTGGACGATGAGGGTCCGGATCGGCTGCCCGTCCGGACCGGTCTGGAGCGTCTTGAGCGGGTGCTTGAGCATCGTCTCGGCGACGGCCCGGGCCTTCTCCTTGCTGCCGCAGAACTTCACCCCGCCGAGCTTGTCGGGGTAGCCCACCAGTTGCCCGGCGCCGCGCCCGCCGGCGTGGATCTGCGCCTTCACCATGACCCCGCCACCGTTGGCGAGTTGGTCGAACGCGGCGGCGACCTCGTCGGGCGTTTTGCAGACGATGTGCTTGGGCACGTTGGCGCCCGCGGCGGCGAGCAGTTCTTTCGCTTGGTACTCGTGAACCTTCATTGCGGCTAGCTCCGGCGGGTGCGGGGTGGTGAAGTTATAGCGGGCGTGCTTGATCGGTGGGAGGGGGGCGGTGATGATGGTATTCGCGCCGGCGCGGCCCGGCCCCGGGCGCCGGGCCGCACCGAGGCGCGTTGCGGCCCCAACCGTTCTCCCGTTGCAACCCGCCGGCGCGGACCTAAACAGAACCTTATGCTGCCACTCATTGACCTGCTCGCCGAACTGGTCAAGCGGCCCTCGGTGAATCCGATGGGGCGGACCGACGTCGACCCCGCGCTCGTGTACGAGGCGCGGGTCACCGCGCTGCTCGAACACGAGTTCCGCAACCTCGGGTGCGAGTTCCGGCGCCAGAACGTCGCCCCCGGGCGGGACAACATCGTCGCCACGTACACCCCCCCGCACCCGGCGCCGGCCCACGTGATGTTCGAGGCCCACCAGGACACCGTGCCCGTCGACGGGATGACGTGCGCCCCGTTCGGGGCGGTGGTCGAGGGCGGGCGGCTGTACGGGCGCGGGGCGTGCGACGTGAAGGCCGGCGGCGCGGTGATGCTCGCGGCGTTCACGCGCCTGGTGCGCGAGCAGCCGGCGGGCTCGGCGAAGGTCACGCTGGCCTACACCGTGGACGAGGAGCACAGCGGGCTCGGCGTCCAGGCGCTCGTGGATGCCGGGGTCCGGGCCGACTGCGCCATCGTCGCCGAGCCGACGCGGCTCGGCATCGTGAACGCCCACAAGGGCGTCGTCCGCTGGGCGCTCGAAACGTCCGGCACCGCGTGCCACTCGTCGCGCCCGGAGCAGGGCGTGAACGCCGTGTACCGGATGGCCCGGCTCGTGCGCGGCATCGAGGAATACGCACAGAAGCTCCAGAGCCTCCCACCGGACCCGGTGCTCGGGCCGCGCACCATTTCCGTGGGGCGCATCGGCGGCGGGGTGTCGCCGAACACCGTGCCCGATTTTTGTCGGGCCGACATCGACCGGCGGCTCTTGCCCGGTGAGACCGCGGCGGGCGCCACCGCGGACCTGGAGGCGCACCTGCGCGCCCTCCCGGGCGCGGATTTCCCGTTCCAGCTCGTCCGCAGCGCGGCGGGGTGCCTGCCGCTCGGCCCCGCGCTGTCCGCTGACCTCGTGAAGCGGTTCGGGGCGACCATCAACTCCGTCGTCGGAGCGCACGAGGTGCGGGCGGTGCCCTTCGGCACGGACGCGGCCACGCTCGCGGCGGCGGGCGTGCCGGCGATCATCTTCGGTCCCGGCGACATCGCCCAGGCGCATACCAAGGACGAATGGATCGACCTGAGCCAATTGGAACCGGCGGCGGAGATCCTGTTCCGCTTCGCGTGCGGAAAATAACGAGCGGTTTTTCGTCCGGTGCGGGAGAACTTTTCCCATTCAGCGCCGGCGCGAGCTACATTAGTCCACACACGGTCCGCAAACACACGCACACCCGCAGGGGCACGGTCATGAGCATCGTTCGGATGGGCATGTCGGAAGACAGCAAGTTCGGCGAAGGGTACGACGCGATCTTCGGCAAGAAGGACGCGACCGCCAAGAAAGACGCGGCAAAGAAGGACACCGCGAAGAAGCCCGCCGCGAAGAAGCCCGCCGCGAAGGCGGCGAAGAAGAAGTGAGCCGCAGCACCGGGCGCGACCGCCCGTTCGATCCGCCGGGTGAGCCGACCGGGGCTCGCTCCTCCCGGCGGATCGGTGCGCTCGGCCCGCCGACCGCGCGCCACTGGCAACTGAACCGGCTGTGACGGCCCCGCTCCCTATCAGTCCCTGCTCACCGGCCGGAGCAGGCGGGCGGCATAGCGCCCGAGGCGGATCAGCAGCACACGGTTCAGGTAGCCGGTCGTCACCTTCGCCCCCACCTTGCCCACCACCTTGCCCACCACGCCGGCGCTCATGCTCACGCCGACGGTGTTCATCGCCTCGTTGAAAAGCTGGTCGTACTGATCTTCGGCCAGTTTCTCCCACTCGGTCGCCTGACCGGCGAGGTAGGCGTTGAAGAACGTGCGCCCCATCAGAACGGCCGTCCCCGTGCGCCCGGCGCGCAGGTTGTAGAGCTGGCACAGGTCCGAGAGCATCGAGAACGTGTAAAAGAGGGTCGCGCCGGAATCGATCACCGCGTTCGGGGCCACCGCCGTTACCACCCAGATGCGGCTGGCCCAGTACTTCGTGCGGGCGTCGGCGGCGGCGTCGATCACGCTCTGGAACCCGTCGCGGAACCGGGCGAACCACTGGTCCGTTGAGGCGAACCGGTCGTGATCGAGCAGTTCGGCGCGAACGGCCTTCAGGCGCGTGACGGCTTCGGGCGCGAGGCCGAGCTTTTCGAGCGCCCGCCGGTCCTTGTCCGTGTCGATCGGGTACGTCTGCAAGTAGGTTTCGATCTGGGCCCGCGCTTCCGTGGACTTGGCCGCCGCGAGCCACCGCAGCCGGGTCCGGTTCGACAGCTCCTTGATGCCCTTCACCCGCAACTGCCGGTTCTCGCGCAGCCGGATGTACAGCACCCCGAACCGGATCGCGGAGTACAGCACGCACGCGCCGAACAGCCCGAGCCCGGCGTACCCAACGTACCGTGCCCACTCCGGTTGGGCCGCGAGCG
>DASWYH010000504.1:0-5852 GCA_036405095.1 Gemmata sp.
AGCACGGCTTCCGTGTTCTTCGGCATCGGGTTCAGGTAGCGGAAGTGGACCTGCGCCACCTTCAGCCCCTTGCGCCGGGCGCGCTCCACCGCGGTCGTGATGCTCCCGTAGGTGCCGCCCCAGCCCGCCACGAGCAGGTCGGCGTCGGCGTCGCCGGCCACCTCGAGGTCGGGGATCGTCAGCGCGATGTTCTCGATCTTCTTCGCGCGGGTGTCGGTCATGTGCTGGTGGTTGGCCGGCTCGTAGTTGATGTTGCCGGTCACGTCCTGCTTCTCGATGCCGCCGATGCGGTGCTCCAGCCCCGCGGTGCCCGGGACCGCCCACGGCCGCGCCAGGTACTCGTCCCGCTTGTACGGCAGAAACTTGCCTCCCCCGCCGGCGGGGGAGGCGTCGCCGCTCTCGTGCGCGAGGTTGGTGCCCTCGCTGTTCGGCTCCGTCGGGTGGGTGATCTCGATCGGCTTGAGGTCCGCGACCGCCGGGATCTTCCACGGCTCGGACCCGTTCGCGATGTACCCGTCGGACAGGTAGAACACCGGGCACATGAACCGGACGGCGATGCGCACCGCCTCGACCGCCATGTCGAAGCAGTCCACCGGCGACTGCGGCGCGAGGACCGCCACCGGGCTGTCGCCGTTGCGGCCGAACATCGCCTGGAGCAGGTCGGACTGTTCGGTCTTCGTGGGCAGCCCGGTGCTGGGGCCGCCGCGCTGCACGTCCACGATCACGAGCGGCAGCTCGGTCATCACCGCGAGGTTGATCGCCTCGCTCTTGAGGCACACGCCCGGGCCGCTGGTGCCGGTGACGCCCAGCGCGCCGCCGTAGCTGGCCCCGATGGCGACGCCCGCGGCGGCGATCTCGTCCTCGGCCTGGAACGTCTTCACCCCGAAGCGGCGCAGCTCGGTCAGCCCTTCCAGGATCGAGCTGGCCGGGGTGATCGGGTAGCCGGCGTACACGATCGTCTTCTTCGCGAGCTGCCCGGCGACGGCGAGGCCCAGAACGGCGGCCTCGTTGCCGGTGATCTTGCGGTACGTCCCGGGGGCGATCTGGGCCTTCGCCACCTTGTACTGGACCGGCAGCGCCTCGACCGTCTCGCCGTAGTTGTACCCGGCCTTCAGCGCCCGGATGTTGGCCTCCAGCGTGTCCGGCTTCTTGCCGAACTTCTCCCGCAGCCACCGGACGGTGGCCTCGAGCGGGCGCTCGTACAGCCAGTACACGAGCCCGAGCGCGAAGAAGTTCTTGCACCGGTCCTTGTCGCGCGGGGTGAGCGGCAGCTCCGCGATCGCCTGCACGGTCATCTTGGCGATGGCCACGCGGATCACGCGGTAGCCGGCCAGCGAACCGTCTTCGAGCGGGTTGTTCTTGTACGCGGCCTTCTTCAGATCGCTCGTCTCGAACCCGTCGGTGTTCACGACCAGGATGCCGCCCGGCTGCAGGTCCTTGATGTTGGTCTTGAGCGCCGCGGCGTTCATCACGACGAGCGTGTCGAGGGCGTCGCCGGGGGTGTGGATGTCGGTGCTGGAGAAGTGGACCTGGAACCCGGAGACGCCCGCCAGGGTGCCGGCGGGGGCGCGGATCTCGGCGGGGAAGTCCGGGAACGTGGCGATGTCGTTGCCGAGCAGCGCGGACGTGTCGGTGAACCGCGTCCCGGCGACCTGCATCCCGTCGCCGGAGTCGCCCGCGAACCGGATGGTCACCGACTCCAGCAGCTCGTGCTTGCGCGCGTGCCCGTTCGTCTCGGGGGCGCCGGTGGGTGTGGCTGTGGCGGAACCGTTATCAGAACTCATAAAGACCGCGCCCTCAGAAGTGGGGAGAGGTTATCGCAGGTGTGTGCCCGTGCGGCTGGGTTCATCTTACACGGCCCGGCGAAAACGGGGACGAAACTTCGTCCCGGTCTCTGAGAGAGAACTCCGCGGCGAGCGCTTTTGAAGGGCGGAACGTGCCGACGGGCTCACTGCGGGAGCGGGAAGAAGACGGGCAGGTCGGTGGTTTATCGGGAGTGAGGCCTATTGACAAAAACGACATCACACACACGGCGCCTTTAAATTGTGGCTCACGCGCCTTCGGCCGTTTCGGGGTAGCGGTCCGGTTCGGGCGGCAGGTTGAACACCAGCGCCGGGAAGTGCTCGACCAGGTAGTGAACGACCCGGCGCGCCGACAGCACGCCCACCGGGCGCCCGGCCTCATCGACCACGGGCAGGTGCCGGTACCCGCCGCCCTGCATCCGCTTGATCGCGGTGCGCACCGAGTCCTTGGGGGAGACCGTGACCGCCGGCGCCGTCATGCACAGGCGGAGGGGCGTATCGAGCCCCTTCCCGGGAGCCAGTACGCGGGTGAGGAGGTCGCGCTCGGTGAAGACGCCGACGACGCGCCCGTGCTCGGTGACGAGCAGGCAGCCGACGTTCCCGGCCCGCATCTCTTCCACGGCACCCGCGACCGTCGCATCGACCTCGACCCGGCGGGGGGGCGACGGGTCGAGCCGGGACACGCTGTCCACTTTGAGGTTGCGCGACAGCTCCATCGGATAGAGGCCGAGCAATGGGGCCGGGGTGCGGCGGCGCGGGTTCGGAACAGAACTCATTCGCAAAGGTCCGGTGGGCGAAGGCGCCCCATCCCGCACGGCGCGGGAAGCGGTTGGGGCCTTTCGGCCCTGCGGAGCGGAGTTGCGGAACGCAGTGACAATATTCTCCGAACGCGGACCGGACGGACAAGGCCAGATGTGTCCGTTACCAAGTCGTGACCCGGTAGTTCGGCAGCTCTTGGGGCTACTGCTCCCTGACGGCACGGGCTACCGCCGACCCGCGGTCCGGTAGTACAATAATTGGAAATCCCGTTCGCCGAGGACCGTTTGTGCCCGCCCCCGACCGCATGTTGACGCACCTCCGCCAGGCGGTCGCGCTGGTCCGCGCCACCCCGGGCCGCCGGGGGCACTTCGTCGCGCTGGAGAACTGCACGGAGGTGCTCGTCGCCGGCGACCTGCACGGCCACGTCGGGCACTTCCAGGCGCTCCTCAGATGCGCCGATCTGGGGAACCACCCGGCCCGGCACTTCGTGCTCCAGGAGGTGATCCACGGGAAGTTCCGATACCCCAAGGGCGGGGACAAGTCGCACCAGCTCGTGGACCTCTTCTGCGCGCTCAAGGGGCAGTTCCCCAGGCAGGTCCACTACCTGCCGGGCAACCACGAACTGGCCCAGTGGACCAACCGGCCCGTCATGAAGGCCGACGAGAACCAGAACAAGCGTTTCGAGGACGGCGTGACCGAGGCCTACGGCCCGGCGTTCGGCCCGAAAATCTACGCCGCGTACCTCGAACTGTTTCAGGCGCTGCCGGTGGCCCTCCGCGCGCCCAACGGCGTGCTGGTATCGCACAGCCTCCCGGCGGCGCGGTTCCTGCCGCTGTTCGATCCCGCCCGGCTGGAGCGCGACGCCTACCAGGACGAAGACCTCCGGGCGGGCGGCACGGTTCACAGCCTGCTGTGGGGCCGCGACACGAGCGCCGAAGCGGTCGCGAACTTCCTCCGCAAGATGGGCTGCGAACTGCTGGTCAGCGGGCACATCGCGAGCGACGCCGGGTTCCTCGTGCCCAACGACCGGCAGGTGATTGTGGACTGCGCCGAGTCGCCCGCCGGGTTCGTGCTGTTCCCGGCCGACCGGAAGCTGACCCACGCCGAACTGGTCGCGTGCGTGAAGACGGTGTGACGGGTGGTGCGGTTGCGCACGCGGCTCTCGGCAGGCGAGGGCGCCCCGCCCGCGCAAGGCGCGGTCCCCACTGCCCAGGGCTACGCAGAGGCTGGTTGTAAAGCCCGCCGGGGTATCATAGTGTGCCGGGGTGGCCCCCCGGGCACTCGGCGAACGGCCGGGCCTCACGGACGAAACCGGGCGCCCCGTTGGTGCAGGGGCCGCCGGAAGCGCTCGAGGTGGCCCGTGCAGCCCGGCTTGCTCACACGCAACAGCCACGCTAAGATTCTGGTCAAACGTCATCTTGCTCCCGGTTCTCATTGTTGAAGGCCGCCCAATGGCTCGGAAGTACCGCGACGAGGAAGACGAGGAAGACCGTGGCTCCCTGTCACGGCGCGATGATGACGACCGCGGCTCCCGTTCGCGGCGCTTCGACGATGATGACGGCGACTACGACGATGACCGCGGGCGCGCACCGGCCCGGCGGCGGCGGGTCCAGGAGTTCGCGTCCAAAAAAATTGTGGCCGGGATTCTCGGGATCCTGCTCGGCGGACTGGGTATCCACAAATTCGTTCTGGGATTCCCGACCGCCGGCGCTATTATGCTGGTCACGACGCTCGTCACCGCCGTGATCGGGGCGTTCTGTATCCTTCCGTGGCTCGCGACGTTCGCGCTCTCGGTGATCGGGCTGGTCGAGGGGATCATCTACCTCACGAAGTCGGACGAGGACTTCTACCAGACCTACGCGGTCGAGCAGCGGAGCTGGTTCTAATCGAATGGTGTGCCGCACGGTTCGGTCGTCCGTCGGCTCGGGGGCGCCGGCGTGGACGCGTTGAGCTGGTACTTGCTGGTGTGGGGCGCCGTCACCGTTCCGGGGGTGCTGCTCGGCTGGCTTTGGGTGTTCCCGAAGGCCGGGCAGCCCGGGTGGGCGGCCCTGGTCCCGTTTTACAACATCTACGTGCTGGTCGTGGGCGTCGCGAAGCTCAGCCTGCTCTGGTACATCCTGGTTTTCGTTCCCGTCGTGCAGATCATTGCCGCCATCCTGGTGAACCTGGAGGTCGCGCGGCGGTTCGGGCGCAGCGAGGCGTTCGGCCTCGGGCTGGCGCTCCTCGGGTTCATCTTCTACCCCCTCCTCGGGTTCGGCCCCGACCGGTACCAGGACGGCACCGCGGAGCCCGTCGCGCCCCGGCGGTGATCTGGTAAACTGCCGGGATGGAGACCACTTACCCTTCGATCAAAGGACCAGCGTTCGAGCAACTCGGGCAGCCGTGCGTCGCGTTCCACAAGTACGACGGGTCCAACCTGCGGTTCCTGTGGCAGGAGGCGAAGGGCTGGTTCCGGTTCGGCACGCGCACCAAGTGGCTCAACAAGAAAACACCCAACTTCGGCATCGCGATGGAGCTATTCCAGTCGTCCATTGCGCCCGAGCTGCTCGCGACCCTGAAGCGGCACAAGGGGTATCGCGGGGTGCGGAACCTGGTCGCGTTCTGCGAGTTCTTCGGACCGTCGAGCTTCGCCGGCGTTCACCGTGAGGACGAACCCAAGGAGCTGCGCCTGTTCGACATCTGGGCACAGGGCCGCGGGTTCGTCCCGCCCCAAGAGTTCGCACAGAACTTCGGGGCGCTCCCGATCGCGGAGGTGGTTTACGAAGGGCCGTTCGATCGCGCCTTCATCGCCGGGGTGCGGGACGGCCAGTTCCCCGTGCGCGAAGGGGTGGTCGCGAAGGGAACGCGCACGCGGCGCGACAAGGTCGAGGTGTGGTGCGCAAAGGTGAAGACCCGGAGCTGGCTCGACGAGTTGGCCCGCCGGGCGGGGCAGTCCGAGGGGCTCCACGCGCAACTGGCCGAGAACCTGCGCGAGCAGGCGCCGCCGGCCCCCGAGTAACGGCCGCGGCCCGGTGCCCTGTCACCTCTTGCCGAACAGCGACCACCCGCGCTTCCCGCCGGACTCGCCCTCGCGGAACAGCACCCCCTCGCGGTGGAACTGGCGCACCGCCGCGTACAGCGCCAGCGTCACGCACAGGCTCAGGGTGCCGAACACCGCCGCCGCGTGTGCCCACGGGAACGGGTCGGTCCGCACCGACAGCAGCCGCTGCTGGAACAGCAGCGCGTTTGCCACCGGCACCCAGCGCGTGAGTTCGCCCAGCTCGATCCCCGGGGTCATGCTCCAGTACGCCA
>DASWYH010000505.1:0-1588 GCA_036405095.1 Gemmata sp.
ACCGCGCTACGTCGAAGAGGTGGAGACGGGGCGCAAGCTCCTCGCGTGGATCAGGTCGCAGTTCCCGGCCGCGCGGATCGTGCTGAAGGAAGGGAACCACGAAGAGCGGCTTTCGCGCTACATCATCCAGCGCGCCCCCGCACTCTTCGGCCTGGAAGGGATCGACCTTCCGGCGCTGTTGCACTTCGCTGACATCGGCGCCGAGTGGGTCACAGATAAGCGTGTGATCGCACTCGGAAAGCTCTGTGTGGTTCACGGTCACGAGTACAAGGGCGGCGGCGGGGTGATGCCGGCGCGCTGGCTGTACCTGCGCACGCGATACGTAGCGATGTGCGGGCACTTCCACCGTTCGAGCGAGTACGGGGACCGTGACATTCGAGGCAAGGAGGAACGCGCGTGGTCGCTCGGGTGCGCGTGCTACTTGTTCCCGCGCTACATGCCGTTGAACTCGTGGAACCACGGGTTTGCGATCGTGGAGACGTTCGCGGACGGTTCGTTCGCAGTCGATAACCGCCGCGTGTTTCGCGGCGCGGTAGTGTGATCCAGTTCCTTTCTTCCGGGGTGGTAATCATGACCGAGGTGAAGCGGCCGGATGATGCTCCCCAAGCGGCGAGCGTGCCTAGCGGCGCGGGAACCGACGTGTGTCGCCACTGTGGGCGCTATCGCAGCCAACACACGTGGGCTAAGGGGTACGCATGGTTGATTTACGACTGCCCGAACGATCTAGGTAATTCGATGGTTGGCAACTTCGAGCCGCATGGTTCGCTGGCCGCCTCGACGCTGAGGGTGGCCGGGCTGGTGGACACGCTCGTGGAGGCTGAGAAGCGTGAGTCTCAGGCGATCGCGGGCGTGGGCAAAGACTCGCCAACAGTCACCAACGCGGCGGGCGGGAAGCAATCCCACAGCCCCTATCGTGCGGACCTTCTCCCGCCTCACGCCCTGCTCGCCGTGTCGGCCGTGCTATCCGAGGGCGCGCGGAAGTACGGGCCGAACAACTGGCACAAGATTTCCGCGGCCGACAACCTCAATCACGCGCTCGTGCATATCCTCGCGCTGCAAGCCGGCGACGTGTCGGATGAGCACCTCGAACACGCGGCAACCCGAATCCTGTTCGCGCTCGATCAGGTGAGGAGCGGGCGCGAACAGAAGCTCCAAGCCGCGAGTGCGGAGAAAGGCGGTGCGGCGTGAGTCACTGTTGCGCCGGTAGCCATTGCGTCTGCACTTGCCCGAAGTGCAGAGAGCAACACCACCCGTCCCTTAAGCTCGACGCGGGATTGCCGATTCTCGGCCCCGTGCGGGTGTACATCGCCGGGCCGATCACGAAAGGCGACCTGCAACACAACATCAATCAGGCGTCCGAGGCGTTCGAGCGGTTGGCGCTCGCCGGACTCGCGCCGTTCTGCCCGCAATGGTCGGCGTTCGCCGGTCCGTGTTCGCGGCCCTACCACATCTCGCAAGTGGTCGGGTTCGCCAAGCCACAACCGAACAAACTCACGCACGCCGATTGGCTCCGTGTCGATTTGGCTTGGGTGCGGTGTGCGTCGGCCGTGCTTCGGCTTCCGGGTGAATCCGTGGGGGCCGATGCAGA
>DASWYH010000506.1:0-7855 GCA_036405095.1 Gemmata sp.
TCCGCATCGAGCGTGCGGGCCAGTTGAATCAAGGTGCTCGGATTGGCGGCCATCAACTGGGAGACGTTCCGCCCGATCGAGAACCGCAGCGCGACGTAGTAGCGCGCCTTGGCGTCCTTGATTTTGCCGGTCACATAGGGCACGGCGTACATGCGCCGGATGAGCCGCTTCTGCACCATCGCGGTGTACCCCGAGAGGTTCCCGCACGGGATGCCGGCCGCGGTGCGGAACTCCTCGGGGTCGCCGCCGAGTTGCACGATGGGGCGCATGGCGATCCGGCGCCCGCGGTTGTCGCGGTACATCTTCACGCCCCACATGTTCCACCCGCGCCGGTACGCCGCGAGGTACGAGTCCGTCACCGGGATCAGCTTGCGGCTCGCGGTGGTGCCGCTCGTGAGCGCAAACATAAGCACGCGCTTATCCGCGAGTAGGGCGCGCGTGTCGCCGTTCTGAACCTTCTCGATGTAAGGCGCCACGTACTCGTAAGGCGCAATGGGAACGTTCTTGCGGAAGTCCGCAACGGACTTGATCGCGCCGAACTTGTGATCGCGGCCGAACTGCGTGCCTTCTTGTTTGCGGATGATGTTCAGCAGGAGCGCGGTTTGAACCGCTTCGGGGTTCTGACAGGCGACCTCGAACTGCCGGAGTTGCCGACGCACCGGGTACGTGAGAAGGCGACCGAGACGGACCAGAAGGAAGCGTTTCAGAGACATGATTCACCCGCGCGCGACGAAACCCGCGACCTGGCCGCGGGTTTCCTGATCGGACCACTGCTACTGTTTACGGTGTGGTGGTGAGCTCCTGGTCGGGGCCGCCGACCTCCATGTTCAACCATTTCCATCCGTCGGCGGTGCGGTAGAAGCTGAACTTCCAGACCTGTGCCGAGCGCTCCGCCTTCTCCATGTACACGAACCGAACGAGCGCGCCACCCGCCGCTTCGGTGCGGACGAATTCGATCTCCAGCGGCTTGCCCCCGCGGGTCTTGAAGCTCTCGCGGGCGCCCGTGAATACCGGTTCCGCGGCGCGCCGGTCACTGCCCCGCAACGATCGTGTCTCACTGAACATCGCGTCGAACAGCTTCGCGGTGCCCGGCTCCTTGAGCGCATCGACACCCTCTTGGGCCAGGGCAACAACCTCTTTGTCCGTGACCGGAGCGGCACGGAACTCGGTGACGTACTGCTCGCTCGCGCTGAGGGTCCCCCACCGCCATTCGCCGCCCGCTCCACAGTAAAAAAGCATGTGCCAGAACACCGGGCCGCGCTCCAACCGCTCGACGTAGGTGAACTGGACGATCGACTTCCCGACGGCGGCCGTTCGCACCGGCTCAACCACCCCGGTGGACTTCCCGCAGCGGGCCACGGCGCGCTTGTGAAGTTCGCCAAACAACAACTCGACCTGCGGGCGGTCCTCTTTGGTCAGCGAGGTCGGCGACCCCGAAAAGGCCACATCAAAGAAGCCGGTCGGGCCGGACGTTTGTAACTTGCTGACCGCCTCGGCGACCAGTTTCACCGCACCGTCGTAATGCGAGGGCCGGGCATCGGTTTGCGGTTCGGTGGGCGCTGGGTCGGCCCCCCGCCCGAGCATGCCGAGCACCAGAACGAATCCCACGACGCTGAGAAATCGCATGCGCCACTCCGCGAAAGGACGGACTTCCGCGGGTATGGCTTTTGAGCAGATTACGGTCAAGCGGAAGCTACCCGACCGCCGCCGGCTCCGCGATCTCTTTCGCGAGGTGCCGGTCGAAGAACGCCACAACCGCGCGGTTATACTCCTCGGCGGCAACGTGCAGGGCCTGGTTGTGCTTCGCGTTGGGGACCAGCCACAACTTCTTCTGTCCCGTCGCGCGGGCGAAGAGCGATTGCGCCATTTCGGGTTTGATGTACGTGTCGCCGCCGCCGTGGATCATCAGCAGCGGGCGGTACAGCTTCGACGCGGCCTTCTCGACACTCGGGTACGTGACCCCGCGGTTCCGGGCCACCTTCTTCACGCCCACCGTACCAATCGCCCCGTAGAACCAGCTCGGCAGTACCTTCTGGATGCGCCGGTTGCCGCTGTAGATCTGAATCCACCGCTGCATGTACGGCACCATCGTGGTGTGCGTTCCGTACATCCCGTCGGTGACGACGCACTTCACCCAGGGGTCCGCAGCCGCGACGATGACGCCCGTGCTCCCGCCCTTGCTGATGCCGAAGATGCCGATCCCGTTGGGGTCGGCGTCGGGGCGCGTGCGCAGGTAGGCAACGGCCGCGCGCATGTCGGACACGTCGCGGTCGGTGACCCACTGGAGCGGTTCGTAGTTCGGGTCGCGTTCGCTGTCGCCCTGGTTCCGCGGTTCGACCGCGAGCACATCGTACCCCGCCTCAATGAGCGACTGGCAGTACTGCCGACACGCCCACCGGTTCGAGCCGAATTCCAGGCCGAACAGGAGCACGCCCCGGCGCTGCAACGCGGTGGTCGGGAAGTAACACCCGCGGAGCGCCAGACCATCGGCCGCCGGGATGGTGATTTCGACCGCGCTCGGATCGGGGTCGCCACGGGGGACCACGAAGAGCGGTTTCTCCTGGAAGATGCGGGTGAGGAACCCCATGTACTTCCAGCGGACGTACAGGTAGGCTACGGCGAGCGCCAGCCCCACCGCAATGGGCGGAACCGCGATCACCGAAATGACGATCCACAACCAAAAAACCACCCTGGACCTCCCGGGTAGGAATGTATCGGCTTCCGAGCAACGAACCGCTCGTCGGGACGACGAGGAACCTCCTGTCACCGGCTCTGGTTACGCGCACCAACCACTAATTATCAGAACGCCGTCCCAATCTTCAACCCTGCTGCCGCGGTCTGTGGAGCGCGGCCATCTTGGCCGCTCTTCGTTTTCGGCAAAAGGGGAACGGCTTCCCGCATCCGCTATCGGACCCGTTCCGGTGGCTGCGCCACAAAAAACAAAGCCAAAACAGGCACTACCGGAACGCCAATTAGGGGCTTGGTGCCCACTCTTTAACGTCCTCCGCCACGAAGAGCGGCCGGGACGGCCGCGGTCCCAGGGGTCACCCCAGGCGTCATGAAGAGCGGCCGGGACGGCCGCGGTCCCAGGGGTCACCCCCGGAACGCACTCGCAACCAGCGCGATGTTCTGGCCACCGAAACCGAAGCTGTTCGACAGCACGTGGTTGAACCGGACCTCGCGGGCGTGGTGCGGCACGTAATCGAGGTCGCACACCGGGTCCGGGGTCTCCAGATTAATCGTCGGGGGAACCACGCCCTTCTGAAGCGCCATCACCGAAATCACCAGTTCGGCCACCCCCGCCGCAGCGATTAAGTGGCCCAACATGCTTTTGCTGCTCGAAACCGGCAACTTGTAAGCGTAATCACCGAACACGGCTTTGATGGCGGCTGTTTCGGCGGAGTCGTTGGCCTGCGTGCTGGTGCCGTGCGCGTTAATGTAGCCGATGTCCGTGGGGTTCAGGCGCGCGTCGGCGAGGGCGTCCGCCATACAGCGAATGGCCCCGCGCCCCTCGGGGTGCGGGTCGGTCATGCGGAAGGCGTCGGCGGTGGTCCCGTAACCGGTCAGCTCGGCGACGATGTTGGCCCCGCGCTTTTTGGCGTGCTCCAATTCCTCAAGCACGATGAGCCCAGCGCCCTCGCCGATCACGAACCCGTCGCGGGTCAGGTCGAACGGGCGGCTCGCGGTCTGGGGGCTCTCGTTCCGCTGCGAGAGCGCTGTTAGTCGGTTGAACCCGCTGATCCCGAGGGGCGTAATCATACTGTGCGAGCCGCCCGCCAGCATCACGTCGGCTTCGCCGGTGCGGATCAGCTCGGTCGCTTCGCCGATGGCCTGCGAACTCGCCGCACACGCGGTCTGGCACGACGCGAACGGCCCCTCCAGCGCGAACGTGTCCGCGAGGTAGCCCGACGGCCCGTACATCTCCTGCTCGGCCTCTTGTGGGCCGTTGAGGCGCTGCAAAAGCAGCCCCACGGCTTCGCGGATGTTGCAGGCGCGCTCCCCCTCCGCCGTTGCCTTTGCGGTGCTGGTGGTGAGCGCCTCGAAGTCCTCCTTGCCCTCGCCGGACCCGAGGTACACCCCCATCCGCGACCGGTCGCCCTTGATTTCGAGCAGACCGGCGTCCGCGAGCGCCTGGCGCCCGGCAGCGAGGGCGAACTTCGTGTTCACCCCGCAGTTCCGGAACCGATCGGCGTCCGGCAAGTGCTTCGCGAGGTCGAACCCCTTCACCTCGGACGCGAACGTGGTCGGGAACGTGCGCGCATCGAAGTGCGCGATCGGGCCGACCGCGGTGCGCCCGGCGACCTGACTGGCGAACAGTTCACCCACGCTGTGCCCCAGCGGGGTGATGACGCCCATCCCGGTGATGACGACCCTTCTGCGCATGATACCCTCTTGGCGAACCCCGGTTACGTGGCCGGGGTGTTGCGTCGCACGGGTTCGTATCCCCGACCTTTGCGATCGGGGCTCGCCTACTCCCACCGCTTCACGACCGCCGCGGCACACTGGCCGAGGTCGGTGTACGACAGCTTCACAACGAACGGCTTCGTGACCGGTCTCGGCGCCCCCGCGTGGACGTTGATGGGACACTCCGGGTCCGGCTTCTCGTGGTTCAGCGTTCCGGGCAGCAGCCCGTGTTTAAACGCCAGCACACTGCACGCCAGTTCCATCAACCCGGAAGCCGCACCGAGGTTCCCGAACCGACTCAGCGGCGCGAAAACCGGCACATTCCGCCCGAACACGTCCGCGATGCCCCGCGCCTCGAACGCATCGCCCACCGTGGTCCCGGTGCCGTGCGCGTTGACGTGGTCCACGTCCTTCGGCTCGATGCCGGCCATCGCGAGCGCGTTTCGGATGACGCGGGCCAGCCCCGGCCCCTTTCGACCGCGGTCGACACCGGTCGCCCAGCCGACCAGTTCGCCGAGGATGTTCGCCTTGCGCCCCCGTGCGTACTCCAGCTCTTCGAGCGTGAACACGGCCGAGCCTTCGCCGGAAACGGTGCCGTCGCGCGTGGCGTCGAACGGGCGCACCGCGTGCGCGGGGTCGTCGTTCCGTTTCGACAGTTGCAGGAACAGATTATAGCGGCTCAGCGTGATCGGGTTCAGGCGCCCTTCGCTGCTGCCCACAACCATCACGTCCGCGGTGTCCCGTTTGATGATGCGCGCCGCCTCCGCGAGCGCGACGAGCCCCGAGGTGTCGCCGGGGATCTGGGTGTTGCTCGGCCCCTGGATGTCGTAGAGGATGGTGGTGTGACACGCCGGCATGTTCGGCAGATACTTGAGCATCCACAGCGGGGTGATCTCGTTCAGCCCGGCCCGGCCCCAGATGGCGTAGTCGATCGTGTCGCCGCCGGGGGACGCCAGCTTGCTCGCAGCGGCCATGTCGTTCAGGTCGGTGGCGCCCATGAGCGAGGCGAACTCGATCCCGATCCGGTGGGGCGGAACCGTGCCCTTCGCGATCCCGGCGTTCTGGAGCCCGAGTTGGGCGCCGATGACCCCGAGTTCGACGGTCCGCGCCATCGCGTTCAGCGAGCGGCGGTAGCTCTTGTCGATCAGCGCCCGTGCGGAGAAGTTCGGAACCTCCCCCGCGATGTGACACGGTAGCTCGGACGCGTCGAGGAGCGAAATCGTTCGGATGCCGCAGCTCCCGGCAACGAGCGCGTCCCAGAACGTGTCGGGGGCGGAACCGATCGGACTGAGGACGCCGAACCCGGTCAACACGGTGCGGCGGGGGGTACTTGCCATGTCGGCCACTCGGTGCGGAACTCCGCGGATCAGATCGCCCGTGCAGCGGGGCGACCGGACCTCATTATTTCAAGAGGTAGTGTATTCACCCGACGGACTTGCGTCCGATTCACCCACGACGGACGGTTTTCCGGGTCGGAAAGTTCGGCAATGCGGGTAAATTGGGTTATCTAGCTTGCAACAAACACGCGAAGCCCCACGTGGGGCTTCAAAAACCGTTCTCCTCTGCGATTGCCCCTCATTCACTCGGGGCGCTCGGCTTACTCACGGCAGCCGCCATTCGCAACAGGTGCGTCAGCTCGCCGTTGAAGACGAACTTTGTGTCGGGCAACCCGGGGGGCAGTTGGCTCGGGTTCGCATGAGCGAACAGAATCTCCCCCTCAACCAACAGCGTCGAACCGCTGTGCGCGGTGGCGGACACCCGCGCGCCGGTGTCGTTCAGATCGAGTACAGTTGTCGTGTAAGTCAATTGTTCGCCGGCGAGGGCGTCGCGGTGGAACTTCACGTTGGACATTTTCGCCAGCACCACGTTTTCGCGGTACTGGCGGGCCTCGCCGACGAGGATGCCGCCCGTCTGGGCGAGCCCTTCGAGGATGAGCGGCCCCGGCATCACCGGGAAGCCCGGAAAGTGGTCGGCGAAGTGGTCTTCGGCGAGGCTGAGGTTCTTGATCGCGGTCGCGGACTTGCCGGACTCGAACGTCACGAACCGGTCGATCCATGTCCAGCGCATGCGGTGGTTCCGGAGAGCCAAGAACGGGTCGGAGAACCGAAAACGAACAAGACCTAACGACAGACCGAAGAAGACAAACGGACCGCTTGCCTTCTCCAGCCCCCGGTTCCTGTTGTTTGCGCCCGGTTCCTGGCCTCTATTTCTTCGCGGCGACCTTCGATTCCAGGTAACGGACGATCAGCTCGACGGTGAACAGGTCTTCGACCTTGTCGAGCCGCGGGTCCTTCTTGAACTCGGCGAGGTCGGCATAGGGCATCTGCTTTTCGAGCTCGGCCAGCCCCACCGCCGTGACCTTGCCGCCGGAAACGAACGCAGCATCGCCCTGGAAGATCGACTCCGGGAACAGCTCTTCCCGGGGGATGGTGACCCCGAACTGCTTTTCCAAGCGGAACACGATGTCCAGGAAGTCGATGGACTCGGCGCCCAGGTCGCCCTTGAGCCGTGCCGTCGGGGTCACCTGGTCGTCATCGACGCCCAGAGCTTCCACGAGGGTCTTGCGCACTTTGTCGAAAATGTCTTCGCGCGTCATCTGAGTTCTCCAGCCGGCCAGGGGGTTAGCCGGACACCGCCCCGAGGCTGAGGCCGCCGTCCACGGTAATCACCTGCCCGGTGACGTACGCCGCGGCCGGACCGCAGAGGAAGAGGACCACGTTGGCGATGTCGTCCGGTGTCCCGAGCCGCCGCACCGGGATGATCTTCTTAAGGTTGTCTTCGCCGGCCAGGTTCCGCACTGCCTGGCTCATGTCGGTTTCGATGAAGCCGGGGGACACCGCGTTCACCAGCACGTTCCGCGCCGCCAGTTCGGCGGCCAGCACGCGGGTGAAGCTGTTCACCGCGCCCTTGCTCGCCGCGTAGTTGGCCTGTCCCTTGTTGACGTACTCGGCCGCGATGCTCGACACGTTCACGATGCGACCGGACCGCTGTTTGAACGCCATCGGCTGCGCCACGGCCTTGCAGAACGCGAACGTCCCGGTCAGGTTGGTGTTGATGACCGCGTTCCAGTCGCTCAGGTCCATCCGCAGGAACAGCTTGTCGCGGATCACGCCCGCGTTATTCACCAGAATATCAACGCGTCCGTGTTCCGCCAGAACCCCGCCCACGACGGTGTCGGCAGTGGCGGGGTCGGCAACATCGCCCTGAACCGCCTTCGCCCAGCCGCCCGCCGCGGTCACCTCTTGCACGAGGGCGATCGCGGCGTCGGCGTTGCTGTGGTACACGAAGGTGACCTTCGCGCCCTCGCGGGCCAGCGCCAGCACGATCCCGCGCCCGATGCCGCGGCTCCCACCCGTCACCAGCGCGATTTGGTCCTTCAGCAACATTCGTCCGTCCTGTCGTTTCGTTCCCGAACCGCTCGTGTATGTCCCGTGCGCAAACAGCCCGCCCG
>DASWYH010000507.1:0-1762 GCA_036405095.1 Gemmata sp.
GTCCAGCTCGAACCCGCCGAACGGGTCCGCGAACCACCCGGCAGGGGCGGGGGGGGCGGGCCGCACGAGGTCACGCAGGACGCCGTCCCGGCGGCCGGCGAACGCGGTTCGTTCGTCCGCGGTGGCGAACAGGCGCAGCGCCGGGCGGGCGTGGAAGAGGGCGGCGTTCGTTTCGGCTTCGGTGGCGCGGTAGAACGCGGACGCGACCGGGAACAGTTCGTCCCAGCGCCAGCTCCTGGCGAGCCGCTTGCCGGTGACCGACGTGATGAGCCCCGCGGCGAGGGGCGAGCACCCGCCGCGCTCGCGGTCGAGGACCCGCACCGTGCGCCCCCGGCGGAGGAGCGCCCAGGCGAGCGCCGTGCCCGCCAGCCCTTGCCCGACGATGACGAATTCGGGGTGGTCATTGGTCATCGTTCCGGATTCCAGTAGTTTCGAGTGGTCAGCGGTCAGTGGTCAGCGATCAGTGAGGCGAACCGACGCGATGAGCGCACCGGGGCCTGAAGGGCACACGGAACGGGCTCCGCTCCCTAACTGAGTGCTGACCACGGACCACTCGATACTACTGGAATCCGGTATCAGCCGCCGGGTCGGCCGTTAAATGGTCGGGTCGTCTTGCGTTCGTTCCGGCCGCCGACCGGCCGCGCCGGGGGCGGTGCCCCGTGGCCGCCCGGCCAGTGGCCCGTTTCGCGCTCCGCCGGGCACGCGCGCCGGGGATTCGGGCAGACCCTGCCGGATAATCCGACCGCCCGCCCGGTTCCTCCGGCGCGCTCGATTGTATTAGATAATCCGATTTGACGGGGGCGATTTCCTGTCGCAAGTTAACGCGTCTCCCCGGTTCGCATCCGGCATGACGGCCGCTTAACAACTGCTTACCTGCTTCCCCAGAGAGACATCGTGAGGACCGAAAACTCCGCCCGCACCTCGTTCTCGACGTACCTGAGCGAGATCGACCACACGCCCCTTCTCTCCGCGGTCGAGGAGCGCGAGCTGGGCGCGCGGGTGCTGACCGGGGACCCGCAGGCCCGCGACCGGATGGTCCGCGCGAACCTGCGCCTCGTGGTCAACATCGCCCGCGGGTACACCGGGAAGGGGCTCGCCCTCGACGACCTCGTGTCCGAAGGGAACATGGGCCTGTTGCGCGCCGTCGAGGGGTTCGAGCCGTCGATGAACACGCGGTTCAGCACCTACGCCTCGTACTGGATCAAGCAGAGCATCAAGCGGGCGATCGTGAACACCGCGAAGACGATCCGCATCCCCGCGTACATGGCCGAGCTGCTCACCAAGTGGCGCCGCGCCACCAACCAGCTCTCCGACGAACTGGGGCGCCCGCCGACCCACGACGAGATCGCCAAGTTCCTCGGGCTGTCCAAGAAGAAGCTGGCGATCATCAAGAAGGCGATCCGCGTGGCCAACGCGGGCGCGCAGACGGACCCGGGGGACGCCGGGTGGAGCATCGAAGAGACGCTGATGGACTGCCGCGGGGACGCCCCCGATACGGAACTGGGCAAGTCGGACGATCTGAAGCAGGTGCTGCAGCTGCTCGACAAGATGGACCTCCGCGAGGCCACGGTCCTGCGGATGCGGTTCGGCCTGAACGACGAGGAGCCGAAGACCCTCAAGGAGATCGGCGAGTGCCTGGGCCTGACCCGGGAGCGCGTGCGCCAGATCGAGAACGAGGCGCTGGCCAAGCTCGGCGACGGCATGAGCGCGTGACCGCCGCCGCAAAGACGGGTGGGCCGCAAAAAAGCTCCGGAGCTTTTTT
>DASWYH010000508.1:0-2454 GCA_036405095.1 Gemmata sp.
TCGTTCCACTGAACCAGGAACTGGTGCGGCGTGGGGCGCTTCCACTCTTCCCCTGCGGCACTCGCGAACAGGGCGCCCGCAGCCGACTCGATTTGAATCCGCACCGGCGAACCGCCGTGGCGCGTGCGGTCGAGCACCGGCGCGAGGTCCGCAGCCGAGCGGGCCAGCAGCATCCACTGCGACTCCGTTTTGCCGTCCGCGCGTTCGGCGTCGGTCGGCGAATCGTGGCAGTACCGCACCACCAGTTTGGGGCTGTGGTCATCCGCGAGCCGGCGGATCAGCGGTGGCAGATCGAGGTGATTGTTCGAAACGTGCATCGCGATGATGCCACCCGGCGCCAGCTTCGAGACGTACAGGGCGATGGCTTCGCGCGTGAGTAAGTGAACCGGAATCGCGTCCGAACAGAACCCATCCAGGATGATGATGTCGTAAGTGCCGTCCGGGGCCTTCGTGAGGTGCCGGCGGGCGTCGCCGAGCACCACACCGCACGAGCCCTGGCATTCGGAGAGGAACCGGAAGTAGCTGGTGTCGCGGGCGACCCGCACCACCGCAGGGTCGATTTCGTAGAAGGTCCACTCCTCGCCCGGGCGCGCGTAAGACGCCACCGCACCCGTGCCCAGTCCCACCACACCCACCTTGCGCCCGGGCTTCGGTGGGAGCGAATCGAACAGCTGCCCGACCGGCCCGCGCCGGTGGTAGTACGTCATGGGGCGCGGCGGCCCGGGCTCGTCGGCCCGCTGTTGCCCGTGCAGGGTGGTGCCGTGGATCAGCTTGATGAACTGCCCGTCGCGGGTGACGCGGATCACGCCGAAGAAGTTGCGCTCCTTGTGGAGCGTCTCCCCGAAGTGCCCCGTATCGAACGCGCCGGCGAGCAAAATGGCCCCGAGCGCGAGCGCGTACCGCGCCGGCTTGCGGACCAGGGCGAACGCCGCGGCCCCGGGGACGCCGAACATGAGCCCCCCGCGCAAGAGCCGGGTGACGAGCGCGTCCGGGGCGTCCGGTTCCGCGGGGAGCTTCACGAAGTGCTGCACTGCGAGCACCAGCCCCACCGACAGCCCGAGCAGCGCCAGCACTAAACCGAAGTCCGCGCCCTTGAGCTGGGCCTCCGCATCGCCCCCGCGCGGCCGGACCGCGGCGGCCAGCACCAGCGCGAGCGGATACTCGACCATGCCCACCGACGCAAACACGATGGGCGCGATGAGCGCGTTGAACAGCCCGCCCAGCACGCCCCCGAGCGACATCCAGAAGTAGAACGCGGTCAGGTGCTCGGCCGGCGGGCGGTCCTTCGCGAGTTCCCCGTGGCACACGAGGCACACCCCGAAAAAGGCCAACATGTGGAGCAGCCCGACCACCGCCAGGGGCTCGGCCGCGTTGGTGAGCAGCGTGAGTACCACGAACAGCAGCAGCATCGGCGTGACGCGGCCGACGACCCGGTGGACCCCGTCGGGCCACCGCGCGAACACCAGAATGAAGCTCATCAGGTACAGCGCGAGCGGCACCACCCACAGCAGCGGCACCGGGGCCAGATCGGTCGAAACGTGTGTGGTCACCCCGAGGAGCAAGCTCGACGGCAGCGCGGCGAGCAGCACCCACCGCGCAACCCGGCGGGCCGAAAGCGCGGCGGGCGGCGCGGCGGGTTGCGCATCCGGTTCCCGCGCCCGGTTCTCGGCGCCGCGGGTCCGGCTCCGGAGCACGGTAAACGAGCACGCTACGACCAACCCCACGTACCCCATCACCCCCCCCGCGAACACCCACTGCTGGTGCTTCAGCGCGAGCCGCGGTTCGATCAGCAGCGGGTACGCGAGCAGCCCCAACAGGCTCCCCGCGTTGCTCGCCGCGTACAGGAAATACGGGTCGCGGGCGGCCGGGTGGCCGGTGGATGCGAACCACCGTTGAAGGAGAGGCGAGGTGGTCGAGAGCACGAGGAACGGCAGGCCGACGGCGAGCCCGACCGTCAGCCCGAGCTGCGCCACCATTAAGAGGGCCGAGTCCTGATCATCGGGGAGCATTGAGGGCACGACCGCGACCGGGGCGCCGGTCGCCGCGATGGCGATTTTGAACGAGATCGCCATCGCGGCGAGCAGGAGGAGGTGAAAAAGCGCCTGGCGCCGCACCCCGAGTTTTCCGGTGCTGCGGTGCGCATACAAATAGCCGACCAGTAGCACGATCTGGAAGAACACCATACAGGTGTTCCAAACGCCGGGCGTGCCGCCGACCAGGGGCAGCAGCAACTTCCCGACTAGCGGCTGCACGAGGAACAGCAGGGCGGCGCCAACGAACAGGGTTGTCGCGTACAGGACGGCGAGCAAGCGCGACCTCCGCGCAGGGCAGCGGACCCTCGGGGGCAGACGCGGGAGAGACCCGACCGGCGGGCACCGGTGTTAACAGAATGCAGACGCAACCGCGCGAGGGCAAGGGGGGACCCGTGGTAACATGACAAGAACCGCCGGGGGC
>DASWYH010000509.1:0-1942 GCA_036405095.1 Gemmata sp.
AGGCATCGAGTCTGGAGGAGACCGCCAGCACCCTCGAAGAGATCACCGTCACGGTCAAGCAGAACGCGGACAACGCCCAACAGGCGCGACAACTGGCCAGCGGGTCGCGGGACGTGGCCGAGAAGGGCGGGGGCGTGGTGAGCAGCGCGATCGACGCGATGAGCGAGATCAACGCGTCCAGCAAGAAGATCGCGGACATCATTACCACCATCGACGAGATCGCGTTCCAGACCAACCTGCTGGCCCTCAACGCGGCCGTCGAGGCCGCACGGGCCGGCGAGCAGGGGCGCGGGTTCGCCGTGGTCGCCGCCGAGGTCCGCAACCTGGCCCAGCGGTCCGCCACCGCCGCCAAGGAGATCAAGAGCCTCATCAGCGACAGCGTGAAGAAGGTGGACGCGGGCACCGACCTGGTGAACCGGTCCGGTGCCACGCTGGGTGAGATCGTGACCAGCGTCAAGCGCGTGACGGACATCATCACCGAGATCGCGGCAGCGGGCAGGGAACAGTCCACGGGTATCGAGCAGGTGAACAAGGCGGTGAGCCAGATGGACACCGTGACCCAGCGGAACGCGAGCCAGACCGAGGAAATGTCGGCCACGGCTCAGACGCTGACGGACCAGGCCGCACAGCTCCGCGACCTCGTCGCCCGGTTCAAGCTCAGTACCAGCCACGAGCACCGCGCGCCGGCCCGCCCCGCCCCTCGGCCCGTCAAAAGGACCGGGGCCAAACCCCGCCCGGCGGTGGCTCGGGCGCTGAGCAACGGCTCCTCCAGCACGAACGGCCACGACCTCGACGCCCTCGGCGACTCCACCGGGTTCACCGAATTCTAACAGCAACCCGGGTGCTCAGGACGGGCGGCTTTTGTTGCGGTGCCAGCCGGTAAACAATCTGGGCCACTCCGTGCTTTGTGGCAGCGCGAGTTCGGAATTGGCCCGGCCCGCCGACGTCGACGGGCCGGGTGGGGTGTTGGTCGAAATGCGGAACGCCCCCACTTCACCAGAAGTGCATCTTCCCGCTGCACGTTGCACTCCCTACAATCGCAGTTCCGAGAAATTCCGGCCGGGTGCGACGGGCGCGCCCGACCGACACGAACGACCCCACCTCGGACGTTACTTTCAAGCAAAAACAGGGTCGGTTCGTTAACCGAGTGCCGCGGGGAACCAAGACGGGGTCGATCGAACCCCGCTCCCGAGCACGGAGCTGTCGAGTCATGGCCACAAAGAACAAGACGAACAAGAGCGTCAAGAAGCGGGTCCGCGTGACCGCCACCGGCAAGCTGAAATACGGCAAGGTCGGCCGGCGCCACTTGAACGCCCACATGAAGACCAAGCGGAAGCGCCAGCTCCGCAAGGCCGGCATCATCGGCGACCGCCCCAAGGTGCAGAAGAAGTACAAGATCGCGCTCGGCGTCCTGTAACGTTCCTCTCACCAACACTCTTGATTCATCAACATTCTTGATAAGGGGTTAGGTCATGGTTCGCGCTCGCAGTAAGGCAACGACCGCTCGCCGGAAGAAGCGGCTCCGCAAGCTGACGAAGGGCTTCCGCCTCGGCCGGCACAACCTGTTCCGGATGGCGAAGACGACCCTGCTCCGGGCACGCACCTATGCGTTCCGCGACCGCAAGGCGAAGAAGCGCGAGTACCGCCGGATCTGGATCGTCCGCATCAACGCGGCGTGCCGGATGCGCGGGCTGCGGTACAGCGAGTTCATCCACGGGCTGCAACTGGCCCACATCATGCTCGACCGCAAGTCGCTGTCGGAAATCGCGATCCACGACCCGGCCGGGTTCGACAAACTGGTCGAGATCGTGAAGGCCACCCTCGCCGAAAACGCTCCGAAGGTTCCGGCCAAGTAGAAAGCAACGGGCACAAGAAGCCCAGAGCCGAAGCGTGTGATCCACAGATGACGCAGACGAGAAGCCCGGAAGCCAATTGTGTGTTT
>DASWYH010000510.1:0-7184 GCA_036405095.1 Gemmata sp.
CAGGCCCACGCTCTGGTGACCCAGCTGCTCGCGGGGCCGGCAGGCGCGACTGGAGCACCGCCGGCGTAACCGCGGACCGCCCCCGCACCACCTCGCGCCACCAGAACGCCAGGAGCGTGCGCGCGGTGCGCGGGACCTCGCGCAGCGACACCTTACTTTCGCCGCCGGCGCGCGGGCGGTGCGCCACGGGCACTTCCGCAACCGCCAGCCCGAGTTGCCGCGCGCGGGTGAGCATTTCCGTGTTCACGAAGAACCCGCGCGACACGGGCAGCAGCCCGGCGAGCACCTCCCGCCGGAACACCTTCAGCGCGCAATCGACATCGCGGACCCGCGTGCCCAGCAGCGCGCGGGCCAGGACGTTGTAGCCCCGCGAAAGGAACCGCCGGCGCCAGGGGTCTTTGCGGTCCGCCCGGTACCCCACCACCACCGGCACCTCGGCCGCCCGCGCCGCGAGCGGAGCGAGGTCGGCGAGGTCGAACTGACAGTCCGCGTCCGTGAACGCGACCAGCGGACAGCGCGCGGCCTCGAACCCGGTGCGGAGCGCGGCCCCGTACCCGCGGTTCAGTTGGTGCCGGAGGAACCGCGTGTGCGGCGCGGTCTCCAGCGCGCGGCACACCTCGCGCGGGGTCGCGTCCGAACTCCCGTCGTCCACGACGATGATCTCGAACCGCGCGAAGTGCCGCCCCAGGGTGTGTTCCGCCTCCGCGATCGCACGCGCGATCACCGCCGCCTCGTTAAAAGCCGGGATCACGAGACTTATACCGGTTCGAGTCGATGCGCCCATCGTGAGCCCCCAAAAGTGGCATAGCGGCGGGGCCATAGCAACCCGGGAAAGCCGCGTAAAGTGCGGCTGGGGTCGAAATAGCACTTGTCAAATGCGGTTCCCCGGTTAGAAATGGAATAGCGGGAGTGCTGATTCCCGAATCGGGGCATTTCGAGAGGGGACGAGCCGTGACGCTGCTGAGTCGCAAGGCCGATTACGCCCTCTTGATTCTGTCGTACCTGCACCAGCACAAAGAGGGCGGCACCGCCCGGGTGATCGCCGACCAGTTCGGGCTGAGCCGCTCGTTCGTCGCGAACATCCTCAAGGAGCTGTGCAACAAGGGTTTCGTGGCGAGCCACCGCGGCGTGAAGGGGGGCTACGCCCTCGCCCGCGACCCGGCCGCGATCAGCCTGGCGGAACTGCTCGAAACGGTGGAAGACGGGTTCCGCCTCACGGTATGTAATTCCGCCCACAACACGGGCCAAGCCGTGGAGTGCGAGCACTCGGCGGCCTGCACCGTGAAAGGCCCGATGGCCGAGGTCTATCAGCGGCTCATGGGCGTGCTCCGCGGGGTCGCCCTCACCGAACTGTTCGACCCGAAGGCCCGCCCGTCGGCCCTGCACGCGCTCCCTGTGCTCGTGGGGAGTTGCTCCGCGGCCGCCCCGGTTGAAACGTTCCCGGCGTGACCGGTTAGCCCCTCGAAGCCCACACAACACGCGGACCCAACAGTCATGTCGAAGATGCCGGTTTACATGGACAACAACGCGACCACCCGCACCGACCCGCGGGTGGTGGACGCGATGCTGCCCTATTTCACGGAGAAGTACGGGAACGCCGCGAGCCGCAACCACCCGTTCGGCTGGGCCGCGGAAGAGGCCGTCGAAACGGCCCGCGGCCAGATCGCCGGCATCATCGGCGCCGGCGCGAAGGAGATCATCTTCACCAGCGGCGCCACCGAGAGCAACAACCTGGCTCTCAAGGGCGTCGCCGCGATGTACAAGAAGAAGGGCAACCACATCGTCACGCAGGCGACCGAGCACAAGGCCGTGCTCGACACCTGCAAGCGGCTGGAGCGCGACGGGTTCCAGGTGACGTACCTGCCCGTTGACAAGTTCGGCCAGGTGAGCGCCGAGCAGATCCGCGCCGCGCTGACGGACAAGACCGTGCTCGTGTCGATCATGGCCGCGAACAACGAGATCGGCTCGTTGCAGCCCATCCGGGACATTGGGCGGCTGTGCAAGGAAAAGGGCGTGCTGTTCCACACCGACGCGGTTCAGGCGGTCGGGAAGGTGCCGCTCGATGTCGAGGACATGGGCATCGACCTGTTGAGCCTCACCGCGCACAAGATTTACGGCCCGAAGGGCATCGGCGCCCTGTACGTCCGCAAGAAGGACCCGCGGGTCCGGTTGGAGCCGCAAATCGACGGCGGCGGGCACGAGCGCGGGATGCGGTCCGGCACGCTCCCGGTCCCGCTGATCGTGGGCCTGGGCGCGGCCTGTGAGATCGCGAAGAACGAAATGGGTGAGGAAGTCGCCCGCACGTTCGCCCTCCGCGAGCGGCTCCGCAAGGGCATCATGGACAAGCTCCCCGAGAGCTACCTGAACGGGCACCCCACCGAGCGCCTCCCGGGCAACGCGAACATCAGCTTCGCGTATGTGGAAGGCGAGGGCCTGATGATGGGCATCAAGGACGTGGCCGTGTCCAGCGGCTCGGCCTGCACGAGCGCGAGCCTCGAACCGAGTTACGTGCTCCGCGCGCTCGGGGTTGGCGACGAACTTGCACACTCCAGCATCCGGTTCGGGCTGGGCCGCTTCAACACCGAGGCCGACGTGGACTTCGTGGTGGAGCTGGTCACCCGCGAGGTGACCCGGCTCCGCGAGATGTCCCCGCTGTACGAGATGGTGCAAGCGGGCATCGACCTGAAGTCCATCGAGTGGGCCGGGCACTGAACCCGCTGGAGTCCGCCCGTGGCAACGGTGAAGAGTCTCGAAGAGCGGCTCGACGGTTTCTCCGAGGAGCTGGACGCGCTGAAAGCTCAGCTCTCGGCTGTAACCGCGCGACTCGATGTCCTCGCGAACACCGTGACGGGAACACAGGCGCAGTTGGCCGCAACGACCGCTCAACTGTCGCTCGTTGCGGCCAAGCTCGACGCACGCCCGACTTGAGAGCACCACGAGTCGCCTGGACGGGTTGCTCGCCGCGCACGCGGTTCTGGAAGCGAAGGTCGAAGCCATCGAACTCCGAACGCGCGAGACGGCGGCAACCGTATTCGCTCTGAACGACTCGCACACCGCGTTCGAGGCCGAAGCCGGCACGATGTTTTCACTCTTGCGCTGGGCCGGCGCAACGGCGGTGGCGGTGATGCTCGCCGCGTTCGGAACGGCCTACACGGTTGTGCGATCAACAATGAGCGTTGAGGCCAAACTCGAACAGCAACAAAAATCGCTCGACGAAATCAAACGCGATGTGAACGAACTGCGGCGCGATGTGAACGAGATCAAGGGCAAGCAAAAGTGAGCCGCAGAGAGGTCGGCGACGCCTGCTTCGGTGCCCAACTTCGCCCGCTCAGCGCCCGGGGTGTGATTCTCAGCGCGGTAACCTGCTTCCAACTGCCGGAGTGGAAATATGCCATACAGCGAAAAAGTGCTCGACCATTACAACAACCCGCGGAACGTCGGGAGCTTCGACGCGAAGGACCCGACCGTGGGCACGGGGCTCGTCGGTGCCCCCGAGTGCGGCGACGTTATGAAATTGCAGATCAAGGTGAACCCGGCGACCGGGGTCATCGAGGACGCGAAGTTCAAGACCTTCGGGTGCGGCTCGGCGATCGCGTCGAGCAGCCTCGCGACCGAGTGGCTCAAGGGCAAGACCGTCGATCAGGCGCTGGCGATCAAGAACATCGAGATCGTCGAGGAGCTCGCGCTCCCGCCGGTCAAGGTCCACTGCTCCGTGCTCGCGGAAGACGCGATCAAGGCCGCACTCAAGAACTACCAGGACAAGCAGGATTCGACCGACGCGGAAGGCGCCGCCCAGAAAACCACGCAACCGGAACCGGCCGGGGTGTAATTCGCCACGCCCGCCGGTGTATACTTCCCACAACCGACCCCGAACGAAAGGTGAATGCCATGTCCACCGCCGTTGCCCCCGAAACGCAGGAACTCGGGCTCGCCGGAACCGCCCCCGCCGGACCGCCGCCGATCATCGTGACCGAGCGGGCCGCGCAGGAAGTCAAGCACCACATCGCCGGCATGATCGAGCGCAAGGAGATGGAGCCGGGCGACAAGTTGTACCTGCGCGTCCGCGTGCAGGGCGGCGGGTGCAGCGGGTTCCAGAACAAGCTCGACCTCGACGCCAAGTACGACGAGAAGACGGACCACAAGTTCGACTTCCACGGCATCGAAGTGGTCGTCGACAAGCGCTCCATGCTGTACCTCGCCGGGGCCACCGTGGACTTCCACGACGACCTCAACAAGCGCGGGTTCACCATCAGCAACCCCCAGGCCAAGAGCACCTGCGGCTGTGGCAGTTCGTACACCATGTAACGGTGTCATTGGTCATTAGTCATCGGTCATGGGTTAGCACGGTCACCGTTGTCGGATACCAAGGTGATTCGCGGAACCGCTGACTGATGACTAATGACTAATGACTAATGACTAATGACTAATGACCACTTCCACCGCCTCGGCCTTCAGAGGCGGTTCAACGTTGATGGCGCGGAACTGGAGCGCGCGTACCTCACGCGGTCGCGGATGGTCCACCCCGATTACCACCTCGCCGGGGCGTCGTCGGACTTAAACGCCAGCCTCGAACTGTCGGCCGCACTCAACGAGGCGTATAACAACCTCCGCGATCCGTTTTTGCGTGCCGAGCACCTGCTGGCGCTCGAAGGCGGCCCCAGTGCGGCCGAGCAGAAGCAGGTTCCGGCCGCGTTCCTGGCGGAGATGCTCGACGCCCGCGAGGAAATCGAGACCGCAAAGGGCGACCCAGCCGAAACCGAGCGCCTGGAAGCGGCTTTTGGTGCGCGCTTCAATAAGTTGCTGATTGAAGCCGGTGCGGAGTTCGAGCGGCTGGCAACTTTGCCCGCAAATGTGCCCGAACGGGCGAACCTGCTGGCCCGGATCCGGGGTCTGTTAAACGCGGCCCGCTACGTCCGTGGTCTGGTTCGCGACTTGAACGCCGAATGAGAGGAGCGAGCGTGTACGACCCGGCGCAAATGAAGAAGCTCAAAACGATGCGGGAACTGGCGCCGGAAGGCATGGCCGCGTTCGACGCGCTCAACGCCGCGGTGTTCAAGGACGGCGCGCTCCCCCTCAAGGTGAAAGAGCTGATCGCGGTCGCCGTGGCGGTGACGACGCAGTGCCCGTACTGCATCGACGCACACGTCAAGAAGGCCAAAGCCGCCGGGGCGACGGACGCCGAACTGACCGAAGCCTCTCTGGTCGCCGCGGCGCTTCGTGCCGGCGGGGCGGTGACACACGGCGCGCACGCCATAAGCTAAAGAAAACCAGGGCGCTTAGCTCAGCGGTAGAGCACTCCCCTTACACGGGAGGTGTCACAGGTTCAAACCCTGTAGCGCCCACTGGCACAAATCACATCGGCCGAGGCCGTTACGCCAACCTGCGAACGTGACCTCACATCCGCGCAGTCCAGACACCCCTTTCGCCTTTCGCCCAACCGAACCCGCTGTCGCGTCCCAAGCGACCAGAAGCCGCTTCAGAACGGTTCGTAACTGACAGTTGCGGCCGGCAACGTCCGGATCACCTCCAGCATCGATCGCAAGAACGAGTGCGCCCGACGGGACGTTCGCGAATGTTCTGTGAAGGCGGTCGATGGGGAGTTGCTACCGGACCCCGTTTTGGGTAGGTTCCCCCTTGATCCCAGTAGTTTCAAGTGGTCAGTATTCAGTGATCAGTTGGGGAGTGAAGCTGGGTCCGTGGGTACTTCCAACCCTGGGCCTGCTTCTCGTCTGCTCGCCTCACTGACCACTGAGGACTGACCACTTGAAACGACTCGGTCCCTGTTGCCCAACGGCCCCACCCGGAACGCTGCACATGAAACAGTTCGTCCTCGGCCTCGCCACGGCGGCGCTCCTCGCCGGCGTGATCTTCCTCTCGCGCTCGGGCACCGCGACCGAAGCGAACCGGCCCGATGAGCCGGGCGTGCTCAAGATCGAAACCGGGGACAAGAACCCCTGGACCTCGCTCAAGATCAACAACGACCCCAACCAGTTCACCTTCGCCGTCGTCTCCGACCGCACCGGCGGGCACCGGGAGAAGGTGTTCTCCCGCGCCGTGCAACAGATCAACTGGCTCCAGCCGCAGTTCGTCATGTCGGTGGGCGACCTGATCGAGGGCTACACCACCAAAGAAGAGGCGATCAAGGACCAGTGGGACGAGTTCGACGGGTACGTGAAGCGGTTCGAGATGCCCTTCTTCTACGTCCCGGGGAACCACGACCTCACCAACAAGACGCAGGTCACCAAGTGGGGCGAGCGGTACGGCAAGCGGTACTACCACTTCACCTACCGGGGCGCGCTGTTCCTGTGCCTGTGCTCCGAGAACCCGGACAGCTCGGGCATGGGCTCGATCGACAAGGAGCAGCAGGAGTGGGTCGCCAAGACGGTGGAAGCCAACAAGGACGCGAAGTGGACGTTCGTGTTCCTGCACAAGCCGATCTGGAACGCAAAGGACCTGGAGAAGAACGGCTGGGCCGCCGTGGAGAAGGCGCTCGCGGGCAAAAAGTACAACGTGTTCGTGGGCCACGTCCACCGCTACCAGGTGTTCGAGCGGAACGGCACCCAGTACTACCAGCTCGCGACCACGGGCGGCGGGAGCCGGATGCGCGGCCCGCAGTACGGCGAGTTCGATCAGGTGATGCTCGTCACGATGAAGAAGGACAACCCGGTGTTCGTGAATGTGGACCTGGCCGGCGTCCTGCCGACGAACCTGAAGCTGCCCGATAGCGACGAGAAGGGCACGGTCGTCAAGAAGAAGGCCACCTTCCCGGTGTCGGGCAAGCTGAAGCTCGACGGGAAGCCGCTCCCCGGCGCCACCGTCGCGTTCCACTCGTTCAACAAGACCACCGAGAAGTACGCCTACGTGTGCGACGGGCTGACCGATGCGTCCGGGCGGTTCGTCGTCACAACGTATGCGAAGTTCGACGGTGCCCCGGCCGGCGAGTTCGTCGTGACCGTCTCGAAGTCCGCCAAGGGCGGGTTCAACGACGAAGAGACCGGCGGCAAAACCGTACTGCCCGAGAAGTACGCGACCCCGGCCACCTCACCGCTCAAGGTGACCATCAAGGATGGCGCGAATGACGTGGAGCTGGAACTCGACACGAAGTAACCTTCATCATCAGTTCGCGGAGTTCAAAAGCTCCGCACCGTGAGCGCAGTGGGCCGCGACATTCAAGTCGCGGCCCA
>DASWYH010000511.1:0-3890 GCA_036405095.1 Gemmata sp.
CCAAAATTTGCCGCTCCGTTGAACCGATCCGGAGGTCGGTGCCCCCTGCGCCGGGCGCCCTGCGGAACGCGACCGGGCCGTGAGCCCCGGCGCTGGCTCACGGCCCGGCAATTTCGTGCGGCTGTTTTGCCCGAGCGCTCCGGCGTTCGTTGCGAGCGCCGGGCGCGCTACGCCAACACGTCGCGGAGCACCTGCCCGTTTGGGACCAGCGGCACCGGGCGGTTCGTCTTGTCGGTCAGCGTCGTTTCGAGGTCGTAACCGAGCAGGTGGTACGCGGTCGCCAGCAGGTCCTTTGGCGACACCGGGCGGTCCACCACCGTGCCGCCGATCTTGTCCGTTTTGCCCACGGTTTTGCCGCGCGCGATCCCCCCGCCGGCGAGGAGCACCGAGTACGCCTGTGCCCAGTGGTCGCGCCCGCCCCCCTTCGCGCTGTTCATCTTCGGCGTGCGCCCGTGCTCGCTCAGCACCATCACCAGCGTGTCGTCGAGCATCCCCCGCTGATCGAGGTCGGAGATCAGGCCCGAGAAGCCCCGGTCGAAGCCCGGCATCAGCTCGTTCTTCATGCGCGGGTAGTGCTCCCAGTGCGTGTCCCAGCCCGAACCCGCCAGCCCGAACTCGTCCCAAAAGACCGTCACGAACTTGCTGCCCGCTTCCACCAGCCGGCGCGCCGCCAGGCAGCTCTGACCGAACAGGAAGTGCCCGTAGCCCTCGCGCACCTTGGCCGGTTCGCGCCGCACGTCGAGCGCGTGGCGCACCGCGGGCGAGCTGACCAGCGAATACGCCATCTCGCGGAAGTGGTCCCGCGTGTCGGCGCCGGCGCGGCTCCGGCGGGCGTCTTCGAGCTGGTCGAGCAGCGACTTGCGCGTGTTCAGCCGGTCGAGGGTGAGGTCCGCCGCCGGCTCGCCGCCCAGCGCGAAATAGGAGTCCTCCGACGTGCCCGCGTAGGGCTCGTCGAACTCGATGGTGCGGTCGGTCAGGGTCTTCGTGATCTTCTTCGTGGCCTTGCCGCGGAAGCTCGCGTAGTGGGGCGCGAACTGGTTGCCCAGGAAGGCCGGGTACGGGCCGGCGCGCTGCACCTCGCCCGTCCGCTGGCTGCTGAACGGGAACGGGAGCGCGATGTTGTCCGGCACCGGCTTCCGCGCGCCCGCCGGGGCGCCCCGGTGCTCGAGGTGCGACACCACCGACCCGATGAACGGCCAGTGCTTGCTGTCGTGCGGGCTCAGCTCGATCGGCGCGTCGATTTCGGGAATGGAGGTCGTCGCGTAGGCGACCCCGTGCAGCGGGTACTTGTGCGTCACCGAGCGCACCACGGTGACGTTGTGCATCACGCGGCTGGTGTGCGGCAGCAGCTCGCACACGTCGCACCCCGGGAGCGTGCTCCGGATGGACTTCAGCTCGCCGCGGATCTCCACCGGGGCGTCCGGCTTCTGGTCGGCGAGCTCGAGCTGGCTCGGCGAGCCGTACAGGAACAACAAGATGCACGACTTCGCGCGCCCGAAGTGCCGGTCGTGTGACGCGCCCGCCTTTGCGGGTGCGGGGCGCTCGGCCTGGGCGCGCAAAAAGGCCGGCAGCGTCAACCCGAGAGCGGCCCCGGCGGTGAGCAGGTCGCGGCGGGTGACCCCGTTACAGAGCCGCTTCGGGTTTCCAAGAACGCGCAGCATGAGGGGGAATCCTGAAGCCGTGAAGGAACCGGCAATTGGCGGGAGTGCTCTTAATGATGCCGCAACGAACGGGCGAGAGCAAGTGAAATGATGCGCCGAACGCGCCCGCCCGGCGCCTCCTTTTTACAGACCCCGCTTGCCCTCCGCGCGCCGCCGCGTCAGACTATCCCGGCACCATTCTTCCCGGGGACCCACAGCACCATGAAACGCTACCTCTCCTTCCTGCTGCTCCTGAGCGGCCCGACGTGCGCCGCGGCTGCGGACCTGCCCAAGCCGCTCGCCGACGGCATGACCAACCCCGAGTCCGTTGCCGTCGCGCCGGACGGCCGGGTGTTCGTCTCCGTGATCGGCGAGTTCGACAAAGACGGCGACGGGTCCGTTGTCGTTATCGAGAACGGCAAAGCGGTCCCGTTCTGCTCCGGCCTCGACGACCCCAAGGGCCTCGCGCTGTTCCAGAACTGGCTCTACGTCACCGACAAAACCAAGCTGCTCCGCATCAACATTGCCGCCAAGGCCCCGAAGGCCGAAGTGTTCGTGGCCGCGGCCAAGTTCCCGGTCGCGCCGCAGTTCCTGAACGATGTCGCCGTCGACCCCGAGAGCGGGACCGTGTTCGTCAGCGACTCCGGCGACCGGAAAGGGGGCGGGGGCGCGGTGTTCCGCGTCACCCCCCCGCCGATGCCGAAGTTCAAAGGGCCGGTGCCGCCGAAGGGCGAAACCAAGATCGACGTTCTCGTGGACGCGGCCAAACTGAAGGGCCTGCACACGCCCAACGGCCTCGCGATGGACGGGGCGTCGCACGTGATCCTCGCGGACTTCGGCTCGGGTGACATCTACCGCATCAAACTGGCCGACGGCACGAGCGAGAAGATCGCCGACGGCATCGACGGCGCCGACGGGCTCACCTGGGACCAGTACGGCCGGCTGTTCATTTCGAGCTGGAAGACCGGGAAGCTGTTCGCCATCCCGAAGCCCGGCGAGAAGCCGGTGCTCGTCGCCGAAGGGCTCAAATCGGCCGCCGACACGTGTCTCGACGCGACCGGGCGGTTCATCCTGGTCCCCGACATGAAGAGCGGTACGCTGGTTCCGGTCGCGGCCCAGGTGCCGGGGGCGCTGGTCGACTTCAGCCCGCTCCCGCTCAAGACCGAAATCGCGTTCCCCGATCTCAAGTGGTCCGGGTGGGACCCGGAAGGCACCGCGGGCAAAGTCGTGCCCCTGCGCCCCATCGTTCTGACGCACGCCGGGGACGGCAGCAACCGCGTGTTCGTGGCCACCCAGCACGGCGTGGTTCACGCCTTCGCCAACGACCAGAAGGCGACCGAGACCAAAGTGTTCCTCGATATCCGCGACCGCGTGAAGTACAACGACAACACGAACGAGGAGGGGCTGCTCGGGCTCGCGTTCCACCCGAAGTTCAAGGAGAAGGGCGAGGTCTTCGTGTTCTACACGCCCAAGAAAGAGAACAAGGTCAACGTGGTGTCGCGGTTCCGGATGAGCAAGACCGACCCGGCCGCCCTCGATCCCGCTTCGGAAGAGCAGCTCATCCGGTACGAGAACAAGCTGTTCTGGAACCACGACGGCGGCACCATCTGTTTCGGCCCGGACGGGTTCCTCTACATCGTCCACGGCGACGGGGGCATGGGCGGCGACCCCCAGGAGAACGGTCAGAACCTGAGCACCCTCTTCGGCAAGATCGTCCGCATCAACGTCGACGCAAAAGACCCGGGCAAGAACTACGCGGTCCCGAAGGACAACCCGTTCGTGGGCCAGAAGGGCGCGAAGCCCGAAATCTGGGCTTACGGGATTCGTAACGTCTGGCGCATGAGCTTCGACACGAAGACCGGCAAGTTGTGGGCCGCGGACGTGGGGCAGAACCTGTACGAAGAGATCAACATCATCGAAAAGGGCGGGAACTACGGCTGGAACCTGCGCGAGGCGCTGCACCCGTTCGGGCCGAAGGGGGTGCGCGAGAACAAGAACATGATCGACCCGATCTGGGAGTACTCGCACGATGTGGGCAAGTCCATCACCGGCGGCGGGGTGTACCGCGGGAAGGCGCTCCCGGAACTCGACGGGCACTACATCTACGCCGACTACGTCACGTCCAAGATCTGGGCGCTGAAGTACGACGAGGGCGCGAAGCGGGTGACCGCCAACCGCGCGATCAAAGACCCGCAGAAACCGGTGCTGTCGTTCGGCGCGGACGAGAACGGCGAGCTGTACTTCCTGACG
>DASWYH010000512.1:0-8153 GCA_036405095.1 Gemmata sp.
CCACGCGGCCCCAGTTGGCGAGCGGCCCCGCGCCTGCTCAGGGCCGGACAGAGACTGTTTTTGGGGTGGCCGGGGATCGGGGCGGGGTAGAACGCCCCTGGCACGCGGCCCCCAGCGCGAATATCCCTTTTCGAAGAAGCCGCAACCGCGAGGAGCGGCGCCGTCGAAAAGGGACACCATCAGCGGGCGCGGGGTATGAGAGCACTTCTCCCCCTCCATTCGCCGCCCCCGCACAACCGAGAGCGACACGGCCCGGTGTGTCCGTAGCGAGTAATCATGTCCCCAGATCTTAACGAACGAACCAAACAGTACGGGCGCGAGATCTTCGCGCGCTTGAACCGGCAGGGGCCGCTCCTGTTCTCCCGCGCGTGGGCGGAAGACAAGCTCATGGGGCTCGGGATGCACGACCCGGCCCTGAAGGTCCAACTGTTCCGGTTCGTGGACACGCTCCCGTACCTCAAAGAGCCCGCCGAGGTCGCGCGGCACCTCCGCGAGTACCTCAACGAAGCCAGGGACGAGCTCCCCTGGTGGGCGCGGTGGGGCACGAAGCTCATCCCCAACAGCGGGCTCCTCGGCAAGGGGCTCGCGTTCGCGTCCCAAAAGGGCGCCGAGCAGATGGCCCGCAAGTTCATCGCCGGGTCCAACGTGCAGGAGGCCGTCGAGGCGGTGCGCGCCATGCGCACCCGGCGGCTCGCGTTCACGATCGACCTCCTGGGCGAAGCGACCATCACCGAGGTCGAGGCGGAGCACGTTCAGAAGCAGTACCTGGACCTGCTCGCGGGCCTGACGCGCGAGGTCAACGGCTGGCCCGAGGAGCCCACCATCGACCGCGACGACCGGGGGCCGATCCCGCGCGTCAACGTGTCCGTTAAGCTCTCGGCGCTGTTCAGCCAGTTCGACCCGATCGACCCCGAGGGCACTTCGCGTGCCGTGTGCCGGCGGCTGCGCCCCATTTTGAGCCTCGCGAAGCAGACGGGCGCGTTCGTCAACTTCGACATGGAGCAGCACAGCTTCAAGGACGTGACGCTCAAGATCTTCCGGGAGATCCTGACCGAGCCGGAGTTCCGCGCCTGGCCGCACGTGGGCATCGCCATTCAGGCGTACCTGAAGGATACGGAAGCCGACCTCCGCGCCCTGCGCGACTGGGCGCGGGACGTGCGCCGGTGCCCGGTGTGGATCCGGCTGGTGAAGGGCGCGTACTGGGACTACGAAACGGTGATCGCCGCCCAGAACCACTGGCCGGTGCCGGTGTTCACGCAGAAGTGGCAGTCGGACGCGAACTTCGAGAAGCTGACCGAGTTCCTGCTGGCGAACGTGGAGTGGCTCGTCCCGGCGTTCGGCTCGCACAACATCCGGAGCATCGCGCACGCGATGGCCGTGGCCGAGAAGCTCGGCGTCCCGGCCCGCCGGTACGAGTTCCAGATGCTCTACGGCATGGCGGACGCGATCAAGGAGTCCATCCAGTCGCTGGACCACCGGGTGCGCATCTACACGCCCTATGGGCAACTGCTCCCCGGGATGGCGTACCTCGTGCGCCGGCTCCTCGAAAACTCCTCGAACGACTCGTTCCTGCGCCAAGGTTTCGCCGAAGGGCTCGCCGAAGAGGTACTGCTCATGGACCCCGCTTCCAGTGCGGAACGCGGAGTTCGGAGCGCGGAATTGAAAGACACCAGCAAAACGCAAGATACGGAACCGAACAACACTCACGGGACGCACGTCATGGGGAGCACTGTTGTGAAGGCGGGAGCAAACGGCCTTTCCCCTTCGGTTCTCGATTCCGCACCCCGCGCTCCGCACTCCGCGTTTCAAAACGAGCCCCTCACCGACTTCGCCGTCGAGGCGAACCGCGTGGCGATGGCCGCGGCCCTGGAGCAGGTGCGCAAAGAGTTCGGGCGCACGTACCCCATCGTGATCGACAACAAGCCGCTGCCCGTCGGGAAGGTGCTCGACCGCGAGAACCCGTCGCGCAAGAGCGAACTGCTCGGTAAGGTGGCGATGGCCACCGTCGAACAGGCGAACCAGGCCGTGGCATCGTGCCAGACCGCGTTCGACGGCTGGCGCGACACCCCCATTGGAACGCGCGCGGCGCTCCTCCGCCGGCTCGCCGACGAGTTCCGCAAACGGCGCTTCGAGCTGTCCGCGTGGATCGTGTTCGAGTCCGGCAAGCCGTGGCGCGAATCGGACGCCGATGTCGCGGAAGCGATCGACTTTTGCGTGTACTACGCGCAGGAGATGGAGAAGCTCGGGGCCACCCAGCACCGCGACGTTCCGGGCGAGGACAACCGCTACTTCTACGAGCCCCGCGGGGTCTCGGTCGTCATCGCGCCGTGGAACTTCCCGCTCGCGATCCTCACCGGGATGGCAACCGCCGCCCTCGTCGCCGGGAACACGGTGGTCCTGAAGCCGGCGGAGCAGACCGGCATCATCGGCGCGAAGCTGATGGAGTGCCTGCAAGCCGCGGGCGTCCCGCCGGGCGTCGCGAACTTCCTGCCGGGCGACGGCGAGGAGATCGGGCCGACCCTCGTTCAGCACCCCGATGTGGCGCTGATCGCGTTCACCGGCTCGCTCAAGGTCGCGCTGCTCATCAACGAGCAGGCGTCCCGGACGCCCGGCGGTCAGTCGTTCGTGAAGAAGGTGATCGCCGAGATGGGCGGCAAGAACGCGGTCATCGTGGACGCCGACGCCGACCTCGACGAGGCCGTGAAGGGCGTGGTGGATTCCGCGTTCGGGTTCGGCGGGCAGAAGTGCTCGGCCGGGTCACGCGCGATCGTGCTCGACGGCATCTACGACCAGTTCCTGGCCCGCCTCTGCGAGGCGACCAAGAGCCTCGCGGTGAAAGCGGCCGACGACCCCGGGTGCTCGCTCGGGCCGGTCATCGACACCGAGGCGCAGGGCCGCATCCTCAAGTTCATTGAAGCGGGCAAGAAGGAAGCGACGCTCGCGCACCAAACCGACCTGGGCGCGCTGGCGGGGCAGGGGCACTACATCCCGCCCACGATCTTCAGCGACGTGCCCGAAACCGCGAGCATCGCGCAAGAGGAGATTTTCGGCCCGGTGCTCTCGGTGCTTCGCGCCAAAGACCTCGACGACGCGCTCCGGATCGCGAACGGCACGAAGTACGCGCTGACGGGCGGGTGCTACAGCCGCAGCCCGAGCCACCTGGAGAAGGTGAAGCGGCGGTTCCGGGTCGGGAACCTGTACATCAACCGGAAGTGCACCGGCGCGCTGGTGGACCGGCAGCCGTTCGGCGGGTTCAAGCTGAGCGGGATCGGCTCGAAGGCGGGCGGCCCGGACTACCTCTTGCAGTTCGTGCTGCCGCGAACGATCACCGAGAACCAGATGCGCCGCGGGTTCGCCCCGGAGGCCGGCGCGGGGGAGTGAGGGGGCCTCAATATTCCGGAGCCGCACCGCGCCCGCTTGCGGGCGCGGCCCGTGGCAAATGGCACACCAACAGCGGGCACACGGACCAGAGCCGAACCGATCTCTGCGGAACCCTGGTTCCGGTGACGGGCCGCTCGTGGTCCCTCGCACCGAATTTCGGTATCAGCCCACGAGTACCGCCCACGCGAACGTCACTACGACCGCAATAACCACGGCGCCGGCGACGACCACGAAGTGGTGAATGAAAGCGACGAGCGCGGCCCGCGTGAACGTGGTCGGCAGCAGCAGCACGAGAGTCAGGGTGAGGGCGAGCGCAGTAACCGGGAGGCCCAGGGCGATGAAGAAAAGGACGAGAAGCGGTTCGTCCGGCCCGCCCCGGCCAAAGAGCTCATCTGTGATGACCCCCAACACCGCGTATCCGAAAACGCCCGCGATCCCCACGGCGAACGTCACCAGCATCCCGATGGCAAGACTCGGTTCGGGGATCAGCCGGCTTCTGGCCTTCCGGGCACGGGGGCCCGGTTCGTCCGAGTCCCAGTCGTCCCACTGCCCGAACGTATCCGGCTGAACCGGGGGACCAAGGAACCGGTTCGCCAGCGCCACCGCCGCGCGCAAGATCACGGAGCCGATGAGCAGCGCGACGGCGAACCCGAGAAAGAGGCCGCCACAGCCGAACAAGAAGGCCAAGACTTCCATCCTTTTGCCCCGGGCGAAACGGACGAAGCCGCATCGTACCCGCAACGAAGGGGGTATGGAAGTGGCGAGCGGCGCGGCCTCGCGTTACTCGCCGCCCCCGGCCAACCCTTTGGCAAAGGCGATCAGGCCAACCACGAACAAGATCGGCGGGTAGTAAAAGACCAGATCGAAAGCGAAAACACCAACCACGAACCAGACAACCGCGATCAACATCGCCAACAGGCCGCCGACGACACCGCCGTTAATAATGCGCCCCTCCAAACTGCGGCCGGAGTCATCCGATCTCCCCCCTTGCGTTCGCTTCCACTTCGGCTTCTTCTTTTTCTTCGGTCTGGGCTTCTCGTCCTCGTCCTCGTCCTCGTAACGAGACTTCGACATGCCGTACCCGCGGCGGTCGTCATCGTCGTCATCGTCCGATGTGACGACCGGTTTCGCAACCGGTTTGGCCCGGGGCGGGGGCGGCGGAACGAGTGGCGCAGACGTGTCCTCGACCACCTCGAACATCGGTTCCGGTTCGGGGCGCGGCGCGGTGCTGACCCCGGCACACGCGGGGCACTTCACCCGCCGCCCGGCGTGTTCGTCCGGAACGCGGAGCAGTTTCCCACACGAACAATTGAAAGTGATAGGCATGGCCTTCTCTGTTCGCAGAAGGGCGCCGCAACGCGACACCGGCGGTTTCAGGTCATCCGGGACCGGTAGGGCCGGTTGTCCCGCGGCCCCTCCACATCCGGCGCGCTCTTCTCGTCTTTCTTGCCCGCCCTCACCACAGGCCACGGCCCCTGCGCTCCGAATGTGAGCGAGCGCAGTTGAACCGAGGGGCACCAAAAAAGCAAGCACGGTCGTGGTCCGCTTCGCGCTCGATACAACACGCCTGTCACGACACGGCACACCGCGGGGGGTTCGATGCTCGGCTCGGTGCCAGGACGGCTCGCCCTGATGATGTTCCTGCAGTACTTCGGGTTGGCGGCGCTGATCGTGCCGCTCACGCGCTACCTCCAGACCGCCGCCGCCGCCGGCGGGCTGGCGTTCCGGCCCACCCACGCCGGGTACGTCTACATGACGTTCGCCATCGGCGCGGTCGTCACCCCGATGGTGGTCGGGCTGCTCGCGGACCGGTGGTTCGCGGTGGAAAAGGTGATCGCGGTCGCGCACGGGCTGATGGCCGCGCTGGCGGGGGGCGCGGCGGTGTGGTGCGACACCTACGACGGCGCCACCGCGGACCCGGACGACGCGGTGTGGCCCCTCGCCGCGCTGGTCCTGGGCTACGCGGTCGGCACCCAGATCACGCTGACGCTCACGGTGGTCATCAGCTTCCGCAACCTGCCCCCCGGGGGGAGTACGTTCTGGTACGTGCGGCTGGTGGGCACGTTCGGGTGGGTGGTCGCCGGGTTCGTGACGGGGTGGGCGATGAACCCGATCTCGCCCCAACCGCTGTACCTGTCCGCGGTCACGTCGGCGGCGCTCGCGGCGTTCGCGCTGGCGCTCCCGCACACGCCCCCGAAGGGGCACGGGCGCCCGGTCCGGGAGGTGCTCGGGTTGCCCGCGCTCAAGATGTTCCGCGACCGCTCGTTCCTGGTGTTCGCGCTCGTGCTGCTCCTGTGCAACATGATGAACCAGTTCTACGCGCTGTTCACCTCGCCGTACCTCAAGCACCTGGGGGTGGAACTGGACCTGGGCGCGTTCGGGACGCTCGCCCCGGAGGTCGTCATGGCCCTGGCGCAGGTGTGCGAGATCGGGTGCATGGCCGCGACCCCGTGGCTGCTGCGCCGGCTCCCGTTGAAGCACCTGATGTTGCTGGGGTTGGGGGGCCTGGTGCTGCGGAACGGGCTCCTGTACCTGGCCCACGTACCGGCCGTGGTGGCGGTGGCGCTCCCGATGCACGGGTGGGGGTACGCGTTCTACCCGCTGCTCGGTTCGTACTTCGTGGACCGCGAGGCGCCGGCGCACCTCCGCGCCGGCGCGCAGTCCCTGGTCACGTTCCTGGCGAGTGGCCCGGCGGTGCTGGTGGGCAACGTCCTGGCCGGGAACGTGGTCGAGGCGAACCGCGCCGCCGGGGCGACCGACTGGGCCGCGGTGTGGGCCGTGCCGCTGGTCGGGTACGCGGTCGCGCTGGTGCTGTTCGCGGCGCTGTTCCGGGAGCCGCCTGCCCCCGCCGCCCGCCCGGCGTAGGAGCGCGGGGCCGCTCACGGCTTGTCGTCGCCGAGGGCGGGGTTCTCGCTCAGGGTCACCTCCCGGAAGCGGACCCCGGACGAGTCGTAGAAGATGATGCGGCTGTCGTCGCTGGACCACACCGCGCTGGTGCGGAGCAGCCGCGGGCCCTCGACGTGGAACACGAGCCCGCACGCCCGCGCCCCCCGCTTGAGGGGCGTGCGCACCAGGGGCGACTGGCGCGGGTCCAGCGCGTCCCTGTCGCACAGCACCGTATGAACGTACCCGGCCAGGTCTTCGACCGCCGCAAACGCAACCACCGCACGAGACATCCGCACCTCAACCCTTCGGGCCACGAACGCGCTTCTGGTTCCATCCAACCGTTTCGGGGGCACGGTGTCACGGTCCGTGCGTCCAGAAGTAGCCCCGGGGGGCGGAACCGGGTGGGGTTCTACCAGCCGCGCAACCGGCGCAGCGCGTCGTACAGCACTATCCCCACGGAGGTGGCGAGGTTGAGGCTGCGCACCGCGCCGTTCGGCATCGGGATGCCCACCAGCCGGTCCGCATAGCGTTCCCGCACCGAAAGCGGAAGCCCGCTCGATTCGCTCCCGAACAGGAGGCAATCGCCCTCCGCGAACTCGGCCCGCGTGTATGGCCGGGAGCTCGGCGTTTCGATGCACCAGATGCGCGCCGGGGGAGGCAAAGAACCCCTCCCCCCGGCCCCCTCCCCTAAGAAGGGAGGGGGAAGAGAAAGCAACCCATCCCCCGGCCCCCTCCCTGAAGGGAGGGAGAGAGAAGAGGTGGCGGAATCGCGACCCGAACCCGATGGGCTCCGCGCTTCTTCCGAACTCCCCCTCCCTGAAGGGAGGGGGCCGGGGGGTAGGGTGCCTCCGCTCCCCAGCCCCAGCGCGTGCTCGAAATCCGCAAAGGTGACGTGCCGGACCACATCGACCGCGGCCCAGTAATCCACCCCGGCCCGGCGCAGCGAGCGATCGTCGAGCCGGAACCCGAGCCGCCCGATCAGGTGCAGACGCGTGTTGGTCGCCGCGCAAAGCCGCGCGACGTTGCCCGTGTTGGGCGGGATCTCCGGTTCCCAAAGCGCGACGTGGAGCATCTGACCCCTCCGATTGTTCCGGCCGTTCGTGTTGTACCGGCCCGAAGGGGGCGGGCACCCGAAAACTCCCCCCGCCGGGGGCGAAGTGGTGTTCTGAACGCGCGTCCCACGAATGACAATGTGGGTTACGCGATGCGCGCGGTTGGGGGCCGAGCCGATGACGGAAAACGAAGAACCTTCGCTTCAGACGCACTGGCGGGTCGACGCGCTCGTCATCACGCTGCTCGTTGTCGGGACGCTGCTCGCGGTCGCGGTCGGAACCGCCCACGGGTTGCGCGCCGGCCCGAACGTGTTCGGGTCGTGGGGCGACCGGGCCGCCGGGGTGCTCCTGGAGCCGCTCGGGTGGGCCGCGCTCGTGATGCTCGCCGGGTGGTTCGCGATCGCGGCCCTCCTGGTCGTCCACCGCGGCCCCGTGCGGCTCGCGGTGCGCGCGTTCGGGTGGGCCTGCGCCACCGCGGTCGCGGCGGTGGGGCTCGACTGGTTCGGGCGGGGGCTCGTGGCCCCGTCGGTGGCCGGGCGCGGCGGGTCCGTCGGCGCGTACCTGCGGTTCGGCCTCGAAGACGCCACCGAACCGACCTGGGCGCTGATCCTGTTCGGCCTGTCGGTGGTGCTCAGCGTCCTGCTGGTCGGGGACCGGTTCGTGGCGCTGCTGGGGCGCGTGTCGTGGGTGGCGCTCGGCACCGTGTGGGGCGCGGGCGTGTGGGTCAATGACCGCGTCGCCGACGGCATGGAAGCGGTGCTCGTGTGCCTCGGGCGGTGGGCGAAGGTGGGCGCGCTCCGGGCCACCGGTCTGGCGAAAGGGGCGCTCGCGGCG
>DASWYH010000513.1:0-2450 GCA_036405095.1 Gemmata sp.
AGTTGTTCCATCCCGGCAACGGCGGTTGTCATCGGTAAGAGCGTCACGCCCGCCGGGTCCGGCGCGTCTACCCCGGTGCCCTGTTCTGCCAGAAACGGCCCCACGCGAGTCCGCCGGAGTGCTTGCACCATGCCCCCGCAACCAAGAGCGGCCCCGAGATCGCGCGCGATGGAGCGGATGTACGTCCCCTTCCCGCAATCCACTTCCACATCGAGCCACGGCCATTCGTAACGCCGCACCCGAACGGCGTCGATGCGCACCGGCCGCGGCGCGAGTGCCACCTCTTGCCCTTTGCGAACAAGGTCGTGAGCGCGCCGGCCGTCCACTTTGAGCGCCGACACCGCGGGCGGAAGTTGCTCGATGCTCCCAACGAAGCGCCCGAGGGCGGTGTCAATCTCCTCGCGCGCCGGCGGGGTAGCGGTCGCAACTTCGACCACGGCGCCGTCGGCGTCATCGGTGTCGCTGGTGGCACCGAGCCGGAACCGCGACGAGTAGCTCTTACTCATCGCCTGAACGTAGCCCGCGAGGCGCGTAGCGAGCCCGACACACACCACCAGGACACCGGTTGCGAGCGGGTCGAGCGTCCCCGTGTGCCCGATCTTGGTCTTGCGTGGGAACCACCGCTGCACGCGGTTGACCGCGTCGCGCGAGGTCATCCCGCCGGGCTTGTCGATCACCAGTAAGCCGTTCATCGCACTCAACTCACGCGTTCGGATTGTCACCCGTCACAATAGAGACAACCACGAGTTCCGTGCGTTCGCTCCCGCCGAGGTGTTTCCAGAACGCGAGCCCGGCCGCATTGTCCGCCTTCACCCACAGGTTGATTTTTTCGATCCCTTCGACCTTGAGCGCCTCTGAGCAGCGGGCCACGAGCGCGCGCCCGATGCCCCGCCCGCGAAACACCTCGGAAACCGCCACGTGGTGCAGATACCCGCGGCGCCCGTCGTGCCCGGCGAGGCTCACCCCGACAAGCGCCTCGTCGTGGAGGGCCACGAAACTGCACCCGGGGTTGCGGTTCAGGTAGCGAGTCAGCGAAGCCGGGTTATCCGCATCGCGGAGCCCAATACCCGGCAGCCCTTGCCACAGCGCGAGCGCCGCGGGTATGTCATTCTCAATCATCGGACGAAATGTAACCATCGCCATGACCCGCGAGGGCGGATGAACACCACCTGTGTGATTTACAACCCAGCGGCCGGCCGCGGAAGGGCGGAGCGGTTCCTCAAAGAGCTTCCGCCCGCCCTCACCGCAGGGGCCGAACTATGGCCCACCACGAAGGAAGGGGACGGGGTCGCCCTTGCTCGCCGGGCGTGTGTTGAGGGCTTCACCAAAGTGGTCGCTGCGGGCGGCGACGGCACCGTTCATGAGGTCGCGAACGGGGTTCTTCAAAGCGACCGCCGGGACGTGACCTTCAGCACGTGGCCCATCGGCTCCGCAAACGATTTCGCTTTCACCCTGGGTCTGGATGCGTGGTGGAAGGTTCGCGACCAACAGCCAGCGCTGGAAGTCATCGAAGTTGATGTGGGGCACGTGACTATACCGGGCCACGAACGGTTTTTTGTCGATGCGGTCGGTGTTGGGTTTAACGGGATGGTAACGGTCGAGTCGCGCAAAACGAAATGGCTCTCGGGGCTGCCGCTGTATGCGTGGGCGTTCCTCAAAGCGATGGTGCGCCATTTCGCGACGCCCCAAATGACAATCGCGTTTGACGATTACGAAATCGCGGCGCCGACGCTTGCGCTCTCGATCCTCAACGCCCAGCGCGAAGGAAATTTCCCACTGCGACCGAACGCCAGCCTGACCGATGGGTTGTTCGATTACATGCACGCCAAGCGGCTCACGCGCCTGCACCTGATCCGCTACTTGCCAGCGATGGCGGTTGGGAAACTCCCCGAAGGACACCCGAGGCTCACCCTGGGGCGTGCCCGGCGCGTCAAAGTGATTAGCGAAGCACCGCTCTGCGTCCACGCGGACGGCGAGTTCGTGTGTGTTCCCGAGGACCGCGTGAACGAGATTTCCGTCGAGGTCGTGCCGAACCGATTGAAAGTCGAGGTGTACCTGCCAGCTCTATACGGTGGACATCAAACGCGGTCCAAGTCGTAAATCGGAGGCACGCCCGATCCAGGCTCCTGCGACGTTACGACTTGAGACGTTACGACTTCCACCCGTTTTAGGGCTTAGTTGTGCGGGATCTCGACCCGGCACCAGCCCAGGTCCAGGAAGGTCGCCTTGGTGCTGTCGTTGTGGAACACCTTCGGGTGCAACGAGTAGATCACGAACCGGCCGTCCTTGATGTCTTCGACCAGCCCGGCTGTGCGCAGCACACCCAGGTGATGAGACACGTTGACGATCTCGACGCCCAGCTCACGGGCCAGTTGGGTCACGTTCTTGGACCCGGTGCGCAGGCACTCGATGATCCGAATGCGGTTCGGTTCGGCGAGCGCCTGGAGCAT
>DASWYH010000514.1:0-1566 GCA_036405095.1 Gemmata sp.
GCGAGCGGACGTATCGGTCCGCGCTGGCGCTGCTCAAGGCCGGTCTACCCGACCTGAAGGGGCCGGCCGCGGTGACCCCGGCCCACGCGGCCCGGTTCGCCAAGAAGTACGCATCCGAGCGCTACCGGCGCTCCAAGTCGGACTCTGGGGTGGCCCGCCCCCGGTCGGCGCAGACCGTACGCACCACTCTCAACAACCTCTCGGTGCTCTGGACCCGGCTCAGAAAGCTTCGGTTGGTGTCGGAGAACGTGTGGGCCGAGGTGGACCGCCCGCGGGTGCCGAAGAAGGTGCCCCGCATCCCGCCCGAGGAGTCGTTCGCGGAGTTGTTCCGGTGGCTCGACCGCCGCTTCCCCGGTCCGGACGGGACCGGCTGGGACCTTTTGAAGACGTTCATCCGGGTGAAGATGGTCGCGGGGTGTCGGTTAAACGACTTGTGTCAGGCCGAGGCCCGTCAGTTCGACCCGCAGGCCGGCACGCTGTTGCTGACCGCGGACCAGGACAAGACCCACCAGGAGCGTCTTATCACATTGCCGCCGGTCCTCGTCTCGTCGTTGAACCAGCTGAAGGGCGACCGGTACTTGTGGGAGCGGTACACCACAGACTCAGCTGTGTATCGCCCCGGGAGCCGCCGAGCGAAAGAGTTCACGCCATCGGTACTCTACAACGCGATGAAGAGCATCTTCCGCGAGTTCGGCCGGGAGAACCCGGGACACAAGGTGAAGACTCACGACATGCGGAAGCGGGCTATCACGCTGACCGTCATGGCCACGAACGGCGACCTGGAGGCGGCGGCTCAGGCGATTCCGGTGACGGCGGACACGGCTCGCCGGCACTACCTCGACACGAAGCGTGCATACAACGCGGCGGACATTCAGCGGCGGACCGCCGGCGTGCTGTTGGGGAGTTGGGGGCAGGAGGCCCCGAAGGAAGAGGGGGAAGCCAGCAACCAGGGCGAATGATTCTGGGGCGATTCTGGGGCGGTAAAAGCTCAAGCCCCACGGCGAGCTTTGCAACTCGTTGTGGGGCTTGGACTTAGGAGTACACCCGAGAGGATTTGAACCTCTAACCCTCGGTTCCGAAGACCGATGCTCTATCCAGTTGAGCTACGGGTGCATGGGCTTGGATCGAATGCGTTTGCGACCTCGTTATCCGGCTCTCCCCTCCGAAGTGGCTGCCTCGTGGCACCCGTTCCGAAAGGAGGCATCCTTGTCTATAAGCGATTCTACGGCGCCGGGGTTCGTGAACAAGGCAAACAAACCGTAACTCATACATGAACTCACCGACGAATGGCACTTCCGTGGTGTTTTTGGTGAGTCTGGCGCGGACGCGGTCCCGGGACGCCCTTGGCATCCGGAATAATTTCGTTGTGACGGCTGTGCCGCCTTGGTCACCAGGTCTTCCGACGCGACCGTAAGAGCAGCATCAAGGTCTTCCGCGCTCCGACGGGTCGCGCTGTCGTTCGGGCGAGGTCGGCCTCGATGTCTCATTTATACGCTCCGGTGCCCTCGTTCCAAACCATCCTCCGCACCTTCGCACAGGCCCCCGACCGGCCCGTGAGCCATGCGC
>DASWYH010000515.1:0-4995 GCA_036405095.1 Gemmata sp.
GGTCCGACGCGCAGCGCGGTCGGCTCGCTGGTGATCTTCAGCCCGGGAACGGTCACGACGCCCTGAGCGTCGGCCTTCGCTTCCCCCTTGGCCGCACCGAACGTCCAGTGGACCGTCGCGCCGGGGGCCACTTTCAACTTCTGGAGCCGCCGCAGGCTCACGTCCGCGGTCGCCGCGGTCGGGACCGTGAACGCGGTCTTGAGGTCCGCGCCTTTCACGAGGAACAGTTTCATCTCGGCCGCGCCGGGGGCGTCGCTCACGTTCGTCCAGCGGAAGAACCCGTTGACCTGCCCCGATTTCTTGCTGGCGAGGTCGTCGGGCCAAGGCAGCGGGTCGTTGGTCGAGGCGTTCGTGAACACCGGGTACGCTTCGTTCTTCTTGACGGCGAGCCAGTCGAACGAGTTGATGAGGTCATTGACCTTCCGGATCTGCTCGTGGTTGTTGGCGTGCCCGAACGGCCCCCAGTACATGAACAGGGCGTACTTCCGGTCGTTCATCGCCTTGATGAACGCCTCGTGCCCCTTGGACCAGCCGTCGTTCTGGGCCGAGTAATCGACCACGATCGGCGGGTCGGGGATGGTGACGTCGGCCGGCACGGCCGTGCCGAAGTACATCCGGCCGGAGACGTGCTCGACCTTCGCGGGCACGTTCGCCTTGACGGCGGCGAACACGTCCCCGTGCCGCGTCCCGATGCCCAGCGCCCCGCTACCGCCCATCGAGTTGCCGCACAGGTACACGCGGTTCTCGTCCAGCCCGTACTCCCTGAGCACCCACTTCACGGTGTCGACCACCCGCTTCTCGGTGGGGCACACGTCCGGCCCCTTGTACTTCTCGCTGCCCCACCACCAGTCCCCCTTGTTGGCCCGACAGTCGAGGTACAGGGCGAAGAAGTCGGGCGGGGCGTGGTAGATGTCGTGGTTGCCCACCTTCGCCGTACAGGCCAGACAGGAGTTCACGTCGTGCCCCGCGGAGTGAAGGACGACGTAGAGCGGGGCCGGGGCGCCGACCTTCGCCTGCTTGGGGTGGAGCACCAGGAACGTGTCCCGCTGGGGGGCGGCGTAGCCCCACTCCTTCTTGGTCCCGTGCTGGTAGGTGTCCAGCTTGCGCCCGGTGAACTCGGACCCCTTGGTCTTTTCCGGGGGCCACTTCGCTTCTTGTGCCCCGGCGGTCACGGGGACCGCTCCGGTCAGCACGAGAGCAGCGATCAACGGCACCGTTCGGTCGCGGAGAGGCATGGTCGCGGGTCCTCGTCAAAATGGGCGGGTGCCGATGGCGCGCCGGTTCGGGGCCTCGGGCCGCGGGGCGGTGGGGCCGGTAGACTATACCGCGGGTCCGTTCCGTTCGCACCCGGGAACCGCATGTCCGCACACACACCACTCGTTCTGGGTGTCCACCACGCCGCCGTCATCGGCTCGGACTACGAGCGCTCGAAGCGGTTCTACACCGAGGTACTGGGTTTGGAAGTGGTGGCCGAGGCGTACCGGGAGGCCCGCCGATCGTACAAGCTCGACCTGCGGTTACCGGACGGCACGCAGATCGAACTGTTCAGCTTCCCGGGTGCGCCCCCGCGGCCGAGCTACCCGGAGGCGTGCGGGCTGCGGCACCTCGCGTTCGCGGTCCGCGACCTCGGCGCGGCGGTGGCGCACCTCCGGGAGCGCGGGGTCGCGGTCGAAGCGGTGCGGGTGGACGAGTACACCGGGAAGCGGTTCACGTTCTTCGCCGACCCGGACGGCCTACCGCTGGAACTGTACGAACAGTAGCGCCCGCGCGGGGGCCTCAGCCGGGGAGCGTGCGGGATTCGGGTTTGGCGAGCGGGTGCTGGTCCTTCCGCCCGTCCGCGACCACCGCGACCCACTCGGCGAGGCGCCGGCCCAGGAGGCGGCAGGAGCTTTGTACGTCGCCCTCCCGCGGCTCGCGCGCGGCGACCGCCCCGTAGTGGCAGGTCGTCACCTTCCCGGCGTAGTCGGTGACGCCGAACACCAGGAACCCGAAGTTCATCAGCACCATGTACAGCGACTGGCAGGCGATCTCGGCGCCGCCGCCCCACCCGCCGCTGGACGAGAACGCGCACGCCACCTTGCCGTCCACCTTGCCCCAGTGGTTGAACATGGTCTCGTCCCAGAACCGCTTCATCTGCCACGACAGCACGCCCATGTTGGTCGGGCTCCCGACCGCCAGCCCGTCGCACCAGTACACGTCCTCGGGCGTGGCGGCGTCCACATCGCGTACCCGGACCTCCGAGCCGGCGATGAGCCCGGCCCCTTCGGCCACGAGCGCGGCCATTTTCGTGGTGTTGCCGCTCGCGGAGTGGTACAGGACCAGGATCTTGCCCATGTTCGTTCTCGCCTCTCGGGGCCGCGGGACCATCGCTCGGGGGTACGATACGCCCGTCCCACCGAAAAGGGAGGTGTTCCGGCGCGTCCGAAGCCGGACGCGCGAGCGGCGGCAGACGTGGTCCCGCTCATGCTTCGGGACATCGGGATTCGGTACGATAAGCCGCATGGCCAAGACGAAAGCACGAGGCGCCATCGTTGTCCGCTTCCCCCCGCCCGTCCCGGCGGACTTCGGCCGCGCGCTGAAGGCGGCGATCCTGGAGCGGCTCGGCCCGGGCGACGAGTGCTGCACCTCGAACACCGGCGCCCTGGGCGGCCCGCCCGGCTGGGCGTTCGACATCCGCATCAAGAGGCCGGAAGACACGGCCGCCGCCGCGGTCGCGGTCGCCGGGTGCCTGGCGCCGCTCGCGGCAACGATGGAGGTGAGCGAGCGGCGCGGCCCGGTCGAGGTGCCGCTCACGGGCGGCGGCTGGGACGCCGGGCTGCTGTTCCCCGACGGGACGGACGCCTGGGCGGACCTGTACCTGACCCTCCCGGCGGCGTTCGGCGAGCGGGACGCGGTCGTCACCGCGGCGCGGGACGCGGTCGCGCCCCACGGGACCGTGACCCACGCGGTGAAGCTGTCCACGCTGAACCTCTCCGTCCGGGTCGCGGACGCCCGGAACGCGGCGGCGTGCGTCGCGAAGCTGGCCGGGTGGCTGTCGGGGGCGGGAGCCAAGCTGTCGGCCTGTACACAGTCCCGACCGGTGGTGACAGTGATCGGGGGTGCGGGCTGAAGGGCGGATCGTGACCGCGACGGGCCGGCCGGCGGGGTCGTTTGGCCGGAATCGGCGCCTTTGCGGCACAGCTTCGCGGTCCACTTGCCGGACGGCGGGCCCGCCCCCCCGAGCGGCGCCGGAGGGCTCGGGCGAGAGCGTTGCCGGTGGTGGCCGACGCGCACTTGCGGAACCGGGCGGGCACGGGGCACCAGCCTACGGGACCGGTTACCGGTCGCATCCGGTCTCTCGGGCGGTGCGTTAAGGCGGGATGGTCCCACCTCTTCTCACCGCCGAAAGCTACGAGCGGTTGATGCGCGACTTCACTCCGAGAGGCCCGCGCGAAATCGCGGTCTCGTGTTGTGTTGTTTCGCGCGCCCCGCAAATCAACATGGGCGAGCCATCTCTTGCGCGGCGGCTGATAAGGGCGCGGGCCTCTTGAGTTCGGCTGGCAACTCGGGTATAGTCACGCTGGCGTCAGTTTGCGCGCGGCACGATGAGAAAACCCTTACAAACACAAATCAATCTGAATCTCGACGCTGGAGGGCGCACGAGTGGGCGAAGCGGACGTTGCCCGGATCGAGTCGGCTCTCGGCTGCCTGCTGCCGGGGGAGTACCGCGACTTCCTCCGCCGGCACTCCGACGAGGTTTGCCGGATCAAGGCGGCGGTCCCATTCCGGGCGGTACTGTGGACCGATGCCGATGCCGTGATCCGTGAGAACCTGGACGCCCGGAAGCGCTCGGACGCCATGACCATCGGCAAGGACGGCGAGCCGTGGCCGGAGGAGTTCCTGGTGGTCGGAACCAACGGCGGCGGGGACTACTGGTTTGTGGACCGCTCCGGAGCCAAGTGGGGTGTCTGGTTCTGGCAGCACGAGGCTCAGGAGGTTGAGGAGCATTACGACAGCTTCGAGCTGTACATGGCGGAGCTGCGTCAGGTCGTCCGCAACCCGGCCCGGTGGCAGCTCCCACCCGGCTGAGCAAGACAGACCGAATCCAGCGCGGCACCGGCCCCGGCCGTGTGGTCTGTTTCCCGGCGCTCGCCGGGTGCCCGTGTCGCGGCCGGGGCCGGTGACCTTGGTCTTTCGGCGTAAGAGGCGCGAGCGAATGGCGAACGACCTGTGGCCCATGTTCGAGTCAATCATCGCTCCGCTTTTGGGCGGTGATGACAACCCGTCCCTGTGGGCCGCGGTGGTCAACACGGTGTACGCCGACGCCCAAGCCCTCTGCCGATCCGTCGCCCGCCGCGGGCGGGTGCTGACTCGGCTGGGTCGCTGCTCGCACTGGCTCCGCCCGCACCAAACCCGGTGGACGGCCGACGGCGGTTTCGCCTGGCCGACCGGGTACGATGGCCCCCGGTTCAGCCGCACCGGGTTGCCCGAGTTCGACTGGTTCGCACAGTGGGAATGGTGCCCTGAGTCGGCCACTTGGGCGACCGCGTCCGGTGCCCCCGCGCCGGATGAGTTGCTGTTCCGGGTGGCGATCCCCGCCCGGTCGCGGCGGCACCGGCAGGCGGCGGTGCATTCTGCTTGGCTGCCCGGCACCCCGCCGCAGCCACGCGTGCCGCTGGTCCAGTTCCACGGCTTCCGGGAGCGGTCGGGGTGGTCCTGCACCGCGTACCGTGCGTCGCCGGGCGAGGGCGCGTACGAACTGGCCGCGGACAACCAAAACCACTGACACGGCCCCGGCACCGGGTCCTGCCATGCCGTCTGGATGGCCCGGCTCCCGTGAGGTGCCGGGCTGGTAAGTTCGTTGATCGGCGGCGGAGAGCGGAACGATGGGTACAGCCTTCTTTCACGAGGATGACTACTGCCAGGTGGAGGTGTTACCGGCTTCCGCACGCGGCTACTGCCTCACGGAGATGGGCCACATCGACGAGTTCGCGGCGGACCACTGGGACGGGGCCG
>DASWYH010000516.1:0-3649 GCA_036405095.1 Gemmata sp.
TGCGGTTCAGGTAGCCCGGTAACCGCCGCCCGCCCCACAGGTTGGTGGTGAAGATCGGGTCGAACCGCAGCGGGTAAAGCGGCGGTCGCGCCATTCGTAGCCCCCTTCCGAACGCGGGCCGCGGGGTGCGGGTCAGGTCGCTCCGGTCCGCCGCCCCGTCCGTCACTTCTGTGCTCCCGACCGCGTTCATCTCGCTCCCCTCAGGATAGGCGCGCGGGTGCGCGCAAACAATGCGCCCCAGGCGCAAGTCGGCTATTGCGGCCCGTTACTTGAGTGCAACTGGCGGGAGCAGAAAACCGCCGGTGAAACCTCAAGCTCCTGACCGGGGTCAGGAATCGGAGATACCGATGATTCGCAAAATTGTGATGGGTGCGGTGACGGCCCTGGCGATCGGGTTCGGTGGGGCGTCCGCGACGGCGGGCGAGCCGGTGGGCGGGCCGCTGGGCGGGCCGATCGGCGGTCCCGGCGGGTTCGTGCCGCCGCACCGGCACCACGACCACGATTACGTGGTGTACGTTCGCCACCACGGGCACTGGGACCGTCACGGGCGGTACGAGACCCGGTTCGAGGCCGAGCGCGTCGCGCGGCACCTGGAGCACCAGGGGCGGCACGTGCGGATCGAGGTGGTCGAGGGCGGGCGCCGCTGGTGAGTGCGCGTCCGGTAGTTGTCAGTTGTCAGTAGGCGGTCGCCGGTGAGCAGAAAAGGCGAAAAGCAATCGCCTGCTTAAATGTTTCGCCGAGCGATTTCACTGACTACTGAGCACCGATCACTGACTACTCGGAACGACTTGAATCGGCTCCTTCGTCCCGGCGGCTTGCCGCAGTGAGATCCGGAGCGGGTAGCGGGCGGGACGAATTCCGAAATAAATCGGCGCACACCGCGAACCGCCGGGTGTGCGCCGCGTCTATATCCACGACGACCTCAAACGTTGAAGTAGGGCTCCTCCCATGACCGGGTTCATTAAACAGCCGCGAAACCCCCAACGACCGCAGCCGCAGGGCTGTGGGTTCGGGTTCGGGCGGTTTAATCGCCCCGGGCAATTCCCGAACCGGTTCCGCAATCAGATTCGCATCCAAACCGGATGACGCTCCACCGAGCAGGGTTCAACACCCGTCGGCCTGGCGTCTCCTCCGGGATGCCAGGCCGACGGTGTTTTTTCACGTACAGCGGTGTGGAGCCGAATGGTAAGGCGGCGCCCTGTTAAGGCGTAATTTGTAGGTTCGATTCCTACCACCGCTGCTCGTTGATGGAGTGCCGAGGATTCAGTGTTGGTACTGAAGCCACCCTCTGAAGGTGGACGGCGCTGGTTCGATTCCAGCCTCGGTAACTGTGTGGTGCGTTGCTCGCTGCGGTTCGCAACGGGCCGCGCCCATCCTGACGAGATGCTCCGGGGGATTCAGTGTTGGTACTGAAGCCACCCTTTGAAGGTGGACGGCGCTGGTTCGATTCCAGCCCCCGGAACTCGGTGAACGTTGTTGCCTCGCGAGCTCCAATGGTGAAGCGGCCGGCTTTTAACCGGCAGATGCAGGGTTCGATCCCCTGGCGAGGCACTGGTTGGTGTTCCCGGTGAAGCTAACACGGTTGAAGCGCTGTGCTGAAAACGCAGAGGAACTGGTTCGACTCCAGTCGCCGGGACTGGTTCAGACGCGGAGCGGGGAATGCGGAGCGCGGAGCGAAGACGAACAGGTTCGTTGTTTTCGTGTCGTGCCCCGAGTTCTGAACTCCGCTGGAGAGAAGCGTTCGTGAGGTGAGTGGTAGCCTGCTTGGTTCCCAACCAGGATGCGCGGGTTCGAATCCCGCCGAACGCTCTGCCCGCGCCCGACATCGGGGGCGTACATACGTAGCTCAATTAGTAGAGCACTCGCTTTGGAGCGGGAAGTTGCCGGTGCAATCCCGGTCGTAACTTTCACCGCCCCCGGGACTCGCGCGGGCAACTTCGGGGAGTGGGCCAGGTGGAGTGGCCGCGTGCGTCGGAAGCACGAAATCGCAGGTTCGACTCCTGTCTCCCCGACAGGGAAAAAATGCGGCGCGCGGAATTCGGAATGTGGAATTCCGGCAAGGCACTCGGCTTTCATTCCGCGCCGTGTTTGAATCAGGACGTGGGCCATTGGTTGGCCGCGAGTCTTGGGAACTCGTTCAAGTAGGTTCGATTCCTGCCGTCCTGACTGCTACGCACCATCCGACGGCGCGGCACTGGGCCTCCGAAGCCCGGTTGGCTGGTTCGACTCCAGCATGGTGTACTCGGGGGCCTTCAACTTGGCGCCCGGAACTCCCACACATGCCCCGTCCGACGGTTTTATCGGCGCTGGGTCTACGAAGCCCGGTTGCGAAGGTTCGACTCCTTCACGGGGTACTGGTTCTCCACCGGCCGCGGAACATCGTCCGGCGCGGGCCGGGGTGATCCGCGAGCAGCAGGTCGTGCGGGTCGGCGCTTTCGGTATTGGGGAGCGGCACCGCAACGAAATCGGCGCTCTTTCCGGGTTCGAGGCTACCGGCCTCGTTGGCCCAGCCGAGCGCCTCGGCGCCCGACAGCGTGACCATGCGCAGGAGCTGGCCGCTCGGGAAGTCGGGGTAGCGTGCGCGCAGGAACCGCGCTTCCGCGAGGATGTCGAGATCGGGGTTCGAGGTCAGCCCGTCGGTGCCGAGACATACGCGGACCCCGCGGGCGAAGAACGCCCGGAACGGGTGCGGCGGGTGGCCGAACGCCGCGTGCGTTCGCGGGCAGTAGCAGACGGATGTATGGCTGCGGAATGGAGTGTCGGGTGACAGGTAGTTCGCGTGCGCATAAATGACCGGGCACGGGGTTCCGGCGTGCGAGGTCCAGCGCAGCACCCAGCCGAGCGATTCCGCGAGAACCGCGTCGTTCCAGATTCCGAGTTGCTTCAAGAACTCGACGAACGGCCCGCGGCGGTGCTCCAGAAGTTCGATCTCGGCGGGCGATTCGGCGAGGTGGACCGCCACGGGGCGCGTGCTCTCGACGGACTTCATCAGGAGCGCGGCGTTGACGCTGTACGGGGCGTGTGGGCTGTAGCCGGCCGTGCGGCGGTCGCGCGGGTTGGCCCACTGAACGGCTTCTTTCCACCGTTCGACGCCTTGCGCGGTCAGGCCGATGACTTCGCGGAACACAACGGCCCGCGTTTCCGCACCCGCGAGCGCGTCCCAACTCGCGCCCTCGCTCGCGATGTCGCCGATGAGCGTGGTGCCGCACTCCAGGCACTCGGCGAGGCCGTCCCGGATGTCGGCTTGTGTCTGCTCGGGGGTTCGCGTGCGACGGTAAGCGATCACGCCCTTGAGCCAGTCGGTAAAGTGGTCGGGATCGGTGGGCGGGATCAGCCCGCGCGCGCCGCTCAGGTCGAGGTGCGTGTGCGGGTTCACCAACCCGGGAATGAGGGCGACGTTCCCGAGGTCTTCGTCCGGGGTTCGTTCGCCGTGCGGTTGAACCGCTTCGATGCGATCACCATTGGTGGTAACGGTTCCGTTCGCGAGCGGTGATCCGCTCACCGGGAAGACCCAACGCGCTGTGAAGGTTCGTGGCATGAGGTGAGATAATCAGGTCGGTCGCCAAATGGTAAGGCCCGCGTCTGATAAGCGCGGAATCGTGGGTTCGATTCCCACCCGACCTACTGAACAACTGAGCGAGCGGCGGGG
>DASWYH010000517.1:0-4296 GCA_036405095.1 Gemmata sp.
AAAGGCAAGGCCGTTGACACCGTCGTGAGCTACGCGGTGAAAGATAAGACCGTCTACGTGCTCCCCGTGTGGGTCATCACCGACCGCGTGGACCGCCTCGTCGGCGAAGCACTGGGCGGTTGGCACGAGTGTCGCCCGGCGGACCGGTTCCTGCCGACGAAGGCGGAGGGGCGGGTTCGGGTCAAATTCCATGTGGCCGATCTGAGGCGCAACCCGGAAGTGTGGGACGAACTCCAAAAGAAGCTCCGCGAGCGCATCAACACGGACCGCGGAAAAGCGGTCAAGGCCGACGAACTGGAGTTCGTTTCCAACATCAAGGACGGCTCCTACCGAGTGGCCCTGACCGCTGACGGGGTCGGCAACGAGCGCCTCCCGGCCGAGGTGCTCGTGACCGAAGAAGCCGATCTGCCGCCCGGGGGGCACGTCAATCTGGCTCTGGACAGGTCGATGATTGCCCTTCTGGAGAAAGGGACCTACGAGTTCCTGCCGCTCGCCGCGGTGCGACTCCGGGTGACCGGGCTACTGTTCATGAAGTTCGAGAAACAGCAACTCCAGGCCCGCGCGACCTACGTTCACGACGCGGTGACCGCGTTCCGGAAGCGGGTGGCCTCGTCGGCCCCACCGGGTGCACCGTTGCCGGATGCGTTCTTTTCGCTCACGTCCGGGGGCAACGCGGAGTCGTCGCATTCGATCACGGCGGCACTGCGCGAGTCCATGAGCGTCACGATCTCATCGCGGCCGGACGCGAACCCCGGACCGGTGGTTGCGATGCTCCAGGACGCGGTCAAGGGGTTGGTGCGGCAGCAGGAGTTGGAGACCCTCGGTGCCAATAAGCGGGTCGCCATACTGCTGTCGAACCAGATGGCCATTTATGCGCCAATTGATGAGCTGAAGAAGTTCTGCCAATCAAAAGGCGCCCAGCGGACCGAAAATATAAAAGCGGTGCTGGACGATTGGAACGCCCGGCGGGAGTCGCGCGCATCGAACTACAACGGCTCGGTGAGCATCGGCGGCTACTACAAGGATCCGATATTCTCCGCCGGCGGGTCGGCAGCCGTGAGCGGGACGGTGGCCAAGGAAAGCGGCGAAGAAATGGCCGCGCGGAAGAAGCGCGAAGCAGAAGCGCTGTCGGTCGGCATCGACCAACTGGCTCAGCACTTCGAGGGCAGCATCAAGAAGCTGAGCGGGATCAGCTTTGATGATTCGGTCGTGCTGGCGGCCGTCAAGAAGATCGAACTGGATTTTCAGTCCATTACGTTCACGACCGGGTACGGGTTGCACACGTGGCCGCGGGTGCCGCTGGGCGCCGGTGATCCGGTGGTGTCCCCGGCTCAACAGGCCGAGGCGCTGGCCCGGACGCGGCTCGAACTGGACGAAGTGCGCAAACTGCTCGGCGCCGCCGAGCGGGTCGAAACGTTGCGGCGCGACCTCGAAAAGCTGGACGCCGCGCTCGACCGCCTCGCCAAACGCGAAGCCGATTGGGCGAAATCGGTCGCGGAGTCCGAGCGGAAGATGAAACAGGCGCTCGACGCGGTGCAGGCGTCTGAAATCAAGCAGCTTTTGGACGAAATTGATCGGCTCAAAAACTTCCTGAACCAGCAGACGCAGAACACGTATGCGGCGGCCGCGGCCCGATTTGCCGATGTGCCCGTGGGCGTGCAACCGCCCCGGCTCGACTGTTCCGGCGAAAACGGCGTTGACGCGGCGACCGCCAAGGCGGCCCAACTCGCCTGGGCGAAGTACCTGGGCCGCAAGGTGATCGAGGAACTCGACCTGGGTGACGGGGTGACGATGCGGTTCGCTCTGATCCCTCCGGGTCGATACCGGTGCGGCTCTTCTTTCGGCGGGCGGAATTCGGAAGAGGGGCCGCAACACATCGCCGTCCTGACGAAGCCGATGTACGTTGGCGTCACCGAGGTGACACAGGCGCAGTACGAGACGGTCACGGGCACCAACCCCAGTCACTTTCAGCTCGACAAGGGGGGGGCGGAAGCGGTGAAAGGGCTGACGGCGGCGGAGCGGGCGAACCTGCCGGTCGAATCCGTCAACTGGCGCGAGGCAAACGAATTCTCGGGGCTCCTCACAACGAAGGTGAAATTGCCGGACGGATGGACGAAGGGCGGGCTCCCCACCGAGGCGGAATGGGAGTGCCTGGCGCGGGGAGGGGCGGCAGCGTCACTGGGCGTCGGTGCCGGCGAAGCGGAGTTCAATCGCGCCGTTTGGTTCAAGAGTAATTCCGAAGGTCGCACGCACGTGGTCGGGGGCAAGGCGGCCAACGCCTGGGGCCTGTATGATACTCTCGGAAACGTTTGCGAGTGGTGCCTGGACGGGATGCGCGATTACACTGCCGGCGAGCACATCAATCCGATGGGCGATTTGAGAGACCGCGAGCGCAGCTTACGCGGCGGCTGTTGGGTCGATGATCCGATGCGCTGCCGCGCCGCATCTCGCTACCGGAGTGTGCCCGCGAGTCGGAACAGCAACTTCGGTTTCCGGGTGTGTTTCCGGCTAGGATGAGACCTTCCCGGGAAAGGTGTTGCGGTGCAGAGGCCGCTCCCGTGCGGCTGCCGCGGCGAGTGGGGCGTGTGCCGGGCAGAAGTCGGACGTAATTGGTAGGTTGGGGTGGAAGCGGCACGAAGCCACCAGCCACGGACCCGGAACATTCAATGTTCCGGGTCCGTGGCTGGTGGCCTCGTGTAGAGTGTAAAAATGACCCTATCGGGATTCGAACCCGAGTTTGAGCCTTGAGAGGGCTCCGTCCTAGGCCTCTAGACGATAGGGCCGCGATCCAGAGGATTTGTAAGCAAATGGGTCGAGATTGTCAAGTGTGTGGCCCGCACGATGGTGGCGAGAAGCGGCGATGTGGGCGCCCGTTCGTTCCCGTTCCGCGTACCGTCTGGTAAGGTAACGGAACAGTGTTCTTCTCGCGGTGATCCGGGGGCGGTCTATGGGCATCCAAGATCGGGACTATTACCGCGAAGGTCCCAGCTTTCTGGACCGCGTCAGCCAGCAGGGCGCGACCGTCTGGCTCATCGCCATCACCGTCGGCGTGTTTTTCGGTCAGGTGCTCTCACAGCCCGTGCGCGGGGGCGTCGGGAGCAGCCCGCTGACCGAATTCGGCTCGTGCGTTCCGGAACAGGTTCTTGCGGGCGAGGTGTGGCGGCTGCTCACAGCCGTGTTCCTTCACGGGAGCCTGTGGCACCTGTTTTTTAATATGCTCGTGCTGCACTGGGCTGGCGGGCAGTTCGAGGAAGCGCGCGGCTCGCGCGAGCTGCTCCTCTTTTACTTGCTCGGTGGCGTGTTTGCGAACGTCGTTTACGTCGTCGCGCAGTTGAACGGGGCGCTTGGGGGCGGGCAGGTTGGGGCCATCGGGGCCAGCGGCGCTGTTGGGGCCGCGATGGTGGTGTTCGCCTGTTATCACCCACACGCACAGCTGAGGCTCTACCTCATTATCCCGATGCCCGCGTGGCTGCTCGCCATTCTGTTCGTCGGGATGAACAGCGTGATGGGGTTCGGCAACGTGGGCGGGGGCGTTGCGTACTTCGCGCACCTCGGCGGGGCCGCGTTCGGGTTCCTCTACTACCAGACGGGCGTTCGGTTCAGCACGATGTTCAGAAGTTCCGACCGTGTTCGCGCGAGACCAAAACTGCGGATCATTTCGCCACCTCCAGAGGAGCGCGCCGAACCGGTGGGGGCCGCAGTCGAGGCCCCGCCGCGGCCCGCCAAACCCGCCGATGAGCAACTCGAAGCCAAACTGGACGTGATCCTCGAAAAAGTTTCCCGGTACGGGCGCGAGAGCCTGACGCCTGAAGAGCGCGAAATACTGCTTCGGGCCAGCGAACTCTACAAGAAACGCCGGAAATGATTTTTGAAAGGCCCTTCGTTGGGGCCGGTAAATCGAGAGGAGCCATCATGCCGCTTTACGAGTACCGGTGTAAGAGCTGCGAACACACCTTTGAAGCGCTCGTTTCGTCTCGCCTTACGGTTGGGGTGGTGTGCCCGAAATGCGAGGGGCGCGAACTCGATCAGTTGATCGGGCTTCCCGCACCGGGCCGCACAACCGAAAGCACCGGTGCAACCAACTGCCGCGGCGACGGTCCCCCGTGCGGTGCCTCTTGGTGTGGGCGCAAGAATGCTTAATTGAAACGGTAAACTCCTGAATGTCACCCGTTAGAGGCTTGCTTTCGGTGGCGGACGGCCTATAAAGACTATGATTGAATAACTCTGTTGAGAATTCCCCATGTCCTGACAGAGTATTCAGTTCCGTCCGGGAGCTGTGCCAACCTCTCCGTTAAT
>DASWYH010000518.1:0-3755 GCA_036405095.1 Gemmata sp.
GTACCTCATGCTCGCCGGGCTGAGTACGCCGCTCGTGCTCAGCGTCCACTCGGTGGTGAGCTTCGATTTCGCCACCTCGCTGATCCCGGGCTGGCACACGACGATCTTCCCGCCGTACTTCGTTGCGGGGGCGATCTTCGGCGGGTTCGCGATGGTGCTCCAGTGCATGATCCCGGCCCGCGCGGTCTACAAGCTCGATAACGTCGTCACGATCAAACACATCGACGTGATGTGTAAGTTCATCATGGCGACCGGCACCATCGTCGGGTACGCCTACTGCATGGAGCTGTTCATCGCGTGGTTCTCCGGCAGCCCGTATGAGTGGCAGACGTTCAAGGACCGCGCGTTCACCGGCGATTACACCTGGGCGTACTGGGTGATGATGACGTGCAACCTGTTCATCCCGCAGGTGTTTTGGGTTCGCTGGTGCCGGCAAACACCGTGGTTCGTGTTGATCGTGGTGACGTTCGTCAACGTCGGCATGTGGTACGAGCGGTTCGTCATCATCGTGCAGTCGCTGCACCACGATTTCCTGCCGGGGTCGTGGGGGCAGTTCCACCCGACGTGGGTGGACTGGCTCCAGATGCTCGGCGACTTCGGGCTGTTCTTCACGCTCACGCTGCTGTTCCTGCGGGTGCTGCCGATGGTGGCGATGGCGGAGGTGAAGGGTGTGCTGCCGATGGCGAACCCGCACACGTTCCACGGGGGCGAAGAGGCCGCCGGGGCGCCGGTCCCGCCGGACCGGTTCCACCCGGACGGCAACTACCTCAAGGACGAAAGCGGCCAGTACCCGACCGGCGATCACGCGATGGCCGCCGCCTACGGGTTGCCGTCGCGGCCCCGGCCAGAGGTGCCCCCCGCACCGGAACCGGTGCCGGCCTTCATCCCGACGCCCGAGGGCAACGGTAAGCCGTGGGGCGCGGTGGCGGAGTTCGCGAACGGTTCGGACCTGCTCGCCGCTGCGAAGAAGGCACTGGCCGCGGGCTACACGCACCTGGATGCGTGGACCCCGTTTTACGTCCACGGGATGAAGGAAGCCATCGGGCGGACGCGGAGCCGCCTGCCGCTGTTCACCCTCGCCGGGGCGCTGACGGGGCTGGCCGCGGCCGTGACGCTCCAGTTCTACCTGATGGCGTACTACTACCCGACCATCGTGGGCGGGAAGGAGTACCGCTCGTGGGAAGCGTTCGTGCCGGTGTTCTTCGAGATGACGATCCTGTTCGCCGGGTTCTTCACGCTGTTCAGCCTCATCGGGCTGTGCGGGCTGCCCAAGTTCTTCCACCCGCTCGACAGCCACCCGACGTTCAACCGCAGCACCCAGGGCGGGTTCTTTTTGACGATCGAAGCCGGGGACACGAAGTTCAATCCCGACGGGACGCGGAGCTTCTTGGAATCGCTCGGCGGTAAGCACGTAGCGGTTGTTGAAGCCTGACGCGAGACCACACCCCGCCCCACAAAGGCGACGAAGAATGTACGGTATCGATCCGAACCTGTTCATGAACGGTGTGCTGGGCACCATTTTGGTGACGGGCGCGCTGCTCCTTGTTGTGACGGTGCTGGCCGCCTGGGCGGGCTGTCGCGGCCGGGTGATGTCGTACCTCTACATGTTCACCGCGCTGTTCGTCGCGTTCGGGGGCGTTGTGGGGGTGCTCGGGTTCCGCGGGCGCACGAGCGACGCGCGCCCGTGGCACCTGTTCCTCGATATGAAGTACCAGGCGAAGTACACGAGCCAGGGCCAGAGCCCGTACTTCGCCGACGGGCGCAGCAGTCGGTTGCCGGTCGAGGGCACGGTTCCGTTCGACGGCACCGACTACACCGCCGACGCCGGGCGGCACGCCGCGCCGAACCCGGACTTCCTGCGGGCCGATCCGCGCTATTACACGGGAATCGCAGACCCCACCGCCAAGGGCGCCGATGGTGCCCCCGCGAAGCCGGCCTGGGTGACCGCGGAAACCGAGGTGGCGCTCCGCCTGAAGGCGCACCAGAAATGGTTCGGCGTTCGCCTGGTGCCGGTGGCCGTGCCGCTCGAAAAGGCCATTGAGGTGCGGACCAACGGGCACGGGTTCCGGTTCCAGGTGGGGTCGCTGAAGCGCCCGTTCGGGGTCAAGCTCCGTGCCACGGAACTGAAAGAGACGTACTGGATCAACCGCGTGCCGCCGGCGGCGGTGGAGCGGGCCGGCGGGTGGGAGCCGCTCCTCAAGCGCGGGCAGGTGCAGTTCAACCGGAACTGCGCGGCGTGCCACGGCACGAGCGGGCGGGGCGGGGGCGGCGAACTCGCTTACGGGATCGTCGGCGCCTACGGGCTGAGCGTGCCGCCCGCGAACGTGCTCACGCCCGAGGTCCAGGCGCAGCCCGACGGACAACTGTTCAACACCGTGACCAACGGCAAAGGGGCGATGGCCGGTTACGGGCACCAGATCCGGGACGTAACGGACCGGTGGGCGCTCGTGGCGTATGTGCGCGAGTTGCAGTTCGCATACGGGAACCCGGCGGTGAAGTAAGGCGGGCGGTGCCCACCGACGAGAGCGGCGGCGGGAACCCGCCATACATCGAGAAGGTCCATGAGCAGCGCGAGCATCAACAACGACGCACACGGCGGGCCGGCGCCGCTCGCGTACCCGGCGGGCCTGCCAGACAACGTTGCGCCCGTCGGGGACGCGTTCGCGAGCGGGGTGCGCATCCTGTTCGCGGTGGTGCTGGCGTCCGGGACCGTACTCGTGGGCGGGTGGGTCGCCAACGAGAGGCAGTTCTACCACTCGTACCTGTTCGGCTACGTGTTCGCGCTCGACATCGCGCTGGGCGCGCTGTTCTGGACGATGATCCACCACGTCGCGGACGCGGGCTGGTCGGTCGGGCTGCGCCGGGTGTTCGAGAACATCAGCCGCGCGATTCTGCCGCTGACGGCGCTGTTCTTGCCGGTGCTGATCGGCACGTTCACGGGCAAGTTGCACGCCTGGTATAATTTCGTCCACGACCCGGCGCCGGCGGAAGAGCACCTGAATCACCTGTGGCACGTGAAGCACACGTACTTCAGCACGCCCTTCTTCCTCGCGCGCCTCGCGGTCTATTTCGCGGTGTGGATTGCGTACTCCGTGGCCATGCGGAACTGGTCCGTGAAGCAGGACGCGACCGGCGGTGCGGCGCTCACCCGTAAGATGCAGTGGTGGGCTCCGTCCGGTGTGGCCCTGCTCGGGCTGACGAGCACCTTCTTTGCGTTCGATGTCCTGATGAGCCTCCAGTACTCGTGGTTCAGCACGATCTACGGGGTGTACTTCTGGGCCGGCGGGATCCGCGGCTCGCTGGCGACGTGCGTGCTGATCGTCCTGGCGCTCCGGGCGCTGGGGCTCTTGCGGAACACGATCACCGTCGAGCACCTGCACGATGTCGCCAAGATCATGTTCGGGTTCACCGTGTTCTGGGCGTACATCGCGTTCGCGCAGTACTTCTTGATCTGGTACGGCAACGTCCCCGAGGAGACGCAGTTCTATTTGCTGCGCCGCAACGGGAGCTGGTACGCGCTATCGGTGCTCCTCCCGGTCCTGTACTTCGTGGTGCCGTTTTTCTTGCTCCTCCCGCGCGCCCACAAGCGCTCGCCGTTCTGGCTCGCGCTCGTCAGCGGGTGGATACTCGTGATGCACGCATATGATCTCTACTGGCAGGTGATGCCCGTACTGCACCAGGACACGGTCCACTTTCACTGGCTGGACGCCGCTGCGCCGGTGTGCATGTTCGGGGTGCTGCTGCTGTCCGCGGTG
>DASWYH010000519.1:0-3865 GCA_036405095.1 Gemmata sp.
GGTGTCAGGTGGCTGGGTTGGTCGTTGAACCAGAACCGGCGCCATTCGTTCTGGAGATGGGGCAAATCTTCCGATTGATACAGCAGTTGCTCCATCCGGATGATGTTGGGGTCGCTGGAGCAGGTTTGAATGCCCAAAAACGTTCTTCGGGCGGGAGAACTGGGCGAGCGCTCGGGTTTCGAGCCCTCGTTGAGAGAATACCCCGCCGGCGGGGTCGGCTGCGGCATCTGCGGGATGGGCTTGGCCGGTACTTCAAGGCGCACCGTGCTCGGCGTGGCGAATAACGTCGGCCCGATCTCCGGGTCGTATCGGGCCGAGATCTTCACCCGGGTGATGTCCGACTTGTACGCCGGCCAGGGGAGGAACAGCACGTAGCTCTTCCCGAACGTTTCGTCGCGAATCTGAAGGTTGCACAGCGTGCTCTTGTCGAACTGCCACCGCTCCGGGGTGGCCGGGGTGGCCGGGGACTGGCCCGGCGGGCGCGGGGTGTCGTCCACCAGGTCCACGGTGAGCACCCCGTCGGCCTGCGCGAACTCCAGCTTCGGGCCACCGAACAGGAACATCTGGCCCGCGAGCCCCGGGCTCACGCGCCCGTTCTTCGTGGGGTCGGGGAGGTACGCGATCCGCGGCTGCCAGCCCACCGCGAAGTCGGTGGCCGGAACGCGCTTCGCTTTGTCGGACGAGAGACCCGGCGGCGGGGTCGGCTGCGGCATCTGCGGAACGGGCTTCATCGGTTCGCCCATCTGCGGATACGGTTCCGAGGCGCCCGACGGGATCACTCGTTGCGGCGGGGTCGGAATCCGCTGGGGTGGGAGCAAGTTGCAGTTCGGCTCGGGCGAGGCGCCCGCGGGCGGCAACAGCCGGAGCGCCGAGCCGGTGCCGGTGTCGGACGGGAGGATCAGCCCCGGGGCGCCGAGCAGCGGCCCGAGTGAGGGGCCGGGCGCCGATCCGCCGAGGTTCGGTGCCCCGCTCACGCCGGGCACCTTGAATTCGGTGGGCATCTTGGTCGGTTTCGGCTTCGGGAGCCTGTCGCCCGCGATCTTGTAGCGCCCGGCCATGTACCCGGCCGGCTGAACGTCCATCCGGTCCGACACTTGCGGCATCCGCACGTTCCCGATCACCAGGGCCTCACCGTACATCCGAAATGTCAGCGCGAACGGCTTGTCTTCCAGCACCTTTTGCAGTTCGCTGAGCATCTCGAAGAACGGCTTCGAGTCTTCCGGGGGGAACTCGCCCTCGAAGTTCACGTCCACGCTGGTGATGAGCCCCACTGCGGTGATGCCGTCGCGGGCGGTGTGATAATCGGCCGTGATAACGAGGCTCGCGGTCGAGACCTTGCCGTCGATCTCCTGAGCGTCGTGAACGGTGAGCGTCAAGTGGTCGGGTGTGACCTTCACCACGCACTGCTTCCCGGCCACGTCACGATACCACGTCCCGATCGGGCTGACCTTCGCGGGTCCGGCCGCAACGATCGCGCTCGTGGGGCGCACACAGCCCGGCGCCTCTTGGCTCGCGAGTTCGCGCGGCAGCGGGAACGCGGGGTCCGGGGGGAAGTACTGCGGGTAGTGTTCGAGGTACTTGCCCGACGGCAGGGTCATCCCGCTCGCGGGGCGCGTGACGCCGCTCTGCTGGAGCAGTTGCCCGAACGCATCCTCAGCAAGCTGTTTGGTGCTGTCGGCCGACACCGGCGCGCGGCTGGCGGGTGGCGCGATCGGCTTCGGCGGACAAGGCGCGTCCATCACCGGCGGATTGGGGCCGAAGTCGATTCCGACGCGCTCGATTGGCTGCGCCGCCGGGATCGGAGGGGGCATTTTGTCGGCCGAACTGCCGATCGGCCCGTCGGCGGGCACGGCACCCCTCGTCGCGCCGGGGGGAAACGGACCCGCCTTGCTGGTGTCCGTTTGGGGAACGGCGGGCGCGGGCACCTTGCCGTCCTTCGCGGACTTGAACAGCCCACCGAACGCGAGTTGGGTGTGAATAGGCGCGTCCGAACCGAGTAGCACACCGCACTTCACGCCGCTCACCATCAGCCCCGCGGAGGTCGCCTTTGTGCGAAACGAGAACGGCGCGTCCACGAGGGTCTGAACGAGCAGCGCCAACTCCACTTCGTTTTCAGTTGCCGTGGCCGCTTCCGGTTCGCCCTTGATGCCGATGTCGCCACCGGTGATGACCCCAAACACGAGTCCGTCCGGTGTGAGCGTGTAGTGCGCGGTCGCGGTGATCGTCACCGTGCGCGCGTCCGCGGGGTGCGTTACGCACAGTTTCAGTTCGTCGTGCGTAAAAGTGGCGACGACCTGAACGCCCAACACGGGCACCTCGCGATACCATGTACCCAGGAGGGCGTTCGGAGCGATCTTGGGGAGCGGGCACGGGGGGCACGTCGGCTGTGCCATCAGCACGTCTTCGGCCGCGACCAATCGAATGGAGCCCGGACCGGCGACGAACGGCGCCGGCTGTTGCAGGCGCGGGAGCGCCGGCGCGCAGTACGAGCCGATGCCGCCGGTCGTGCCCGTGTTGCATGGGGGCGCGTTCTGTTCACCGAACAGCCCGACCGAGAAATTGAACACCTGGCGGTGGTCGAACGGCCCCTTCACCACCGGCAGGCGTTCAACTTTCACTGGCTCCCCGTTCGGTCCCACCACCCGAGCGCCCGCACCGGTTTCGACGGTGGCGGGAGGCGCCGGCGGGCTCATCGTCGGAAGCCTCGGGAGCGGCGGAACCGGCGGTGCCATCGTTGGCGGCCCGCCCGAATTGAGCGGCGCCTGGCGCGCACCCTCTTGTGCCCCGGCGGGCGCGAGCGCGGCAAAGAGCAGCGCGGCCGTGAACGTGAGGGGGGAAACTGTTCGACCCGACATGTACGCCTCCTGGGGGAAGTGGCGAACCGCCGGGATGATGCCGCGCCCGGCTCGAACGCACAACCCCAACGGCGGCGCGCCCGGTGCGTATGATTCAGCACATGTCAACCGCACTTACGGGCCGGCTGGCCCCGTCGCCGACCGGCGCGCAGCACGTCGGGAACGCACGGACGTATTTAATTGCCTGGCTCTCGGCCGTGGCGCAGGGCGGCTCCGTGCGCGTGCGCGTGGAGGACATCGACTCACCGCGCACCAAGCCCGGCGCGGCCGAGCAGTGCCTGGAAGACCTCCGCTGGCTCGGGTTGAACTGGGCGGGCGCGGTGGTGACCCAAACCGAGCGGCTCCCGCATTACGAAGCGGCTCTGGAGGTGCTGAAACGGGCCGAGCTGGTTTACCCCTGCACCTGCACGCGGTCCGACATCGCCTCCGCCGCGAGCGCGCCGCACGAAGGAGCACAGAGCGGACCAGCCGGGGCGCTCGTGCCCGGGGAACCCACGTATCCGGGGACGTGCGCGCACCGCGCGGTTGGGGACGCGCAGGCGCTTCAGCGCGAGGGGAAGCCGTTCGCTTGGCGGTTCCGTGTGACCGACAGCCCGACATTCGCGGACCTGTTCGCCGGAGAGCGGACCATCGACTTGAAACGCACCGGCGGCGATTTCGTGATCTGGAAGAGCGCCGGGACACCGGCGTACCAGCTCGCGGTGGTGGTCGATGACGCGGCGATGGGCGTCACAGAAGTGGTCCGCGGCGATGATCTGATTCCGTCCACCCCGCGGCAGCTCCTGCTCTACCGCGCGCTGGGGCTGGCCCCTCCGCGGTTCGCGCACGTGCCGCTCGTGGTGGGCGAAGACGGCCGGCGGCTCGCGAAGCGGCACGGCGACACGCGGCTCTCCGCACTGCGCGGGGCCGGCGTTTCACCTGGGGCTCTTGTGGGGCTGCTCGCGTGGTCGTGTGGGTGGCTTGCTCGCCCGGAACCGCTCTCCGCGCGCGACCTTCTGCCGCGGTTTGAG
>DASWYH010000520.1:0-5513 GCA_036405095.1 Gemmata sp.
TTGGCGAACGATCACGTTGCTATCGCGCGTTGTATCGCCAAGCGGGCAAGATGCCCGCGCTCCGTAGAGCAAGCGGTCACACATCGAGCGTGAACACGGCCTTTCCGCTCATGGGGGCGAACGGCGATGGACCGCAGACACAACTAAGGACGCCCTCAATGACCAGCGCCCCACTTCCGCCCGGTGTCGTCGCCCGGCTCGGCACCACCGCCTTCCGGCTCCCCGAGCGGTACGGCACCGTCTTCCTCATGCCGCCGCACTTCAGTTCCTATGTCGCGTCCGACGCGGGCGCGCTCCGCGAGTACGACCTCCGCACCGGCGAACCCGGTCGGGTGCTTCTGGAGCCAGAACCGAACACCCGCTTCGGTGGCATCTCCGCCGACGGTAAGCGGGTGGTCGTGTCCGCCCCCGCCGGCTACCAGGTGCTGCGAACGGCCGACCGGCAGGTACTGTGTACCGTCCCGCACGAGCCCGGGGCGCTGGGGTGCGAACTGGCCCCGAACGGTCGGCGGCTGGCCGTTCTCGTCCGCAACCCCGACACCGAGCAGCGGGAAGCCGATGGCGACATGGAGGACGTGTTTATCCGGGCGGTGGTCGTTCACACCGTCGGCCCGCGGTCGAAGCGGCGCGAGTTCCGCCCGCTGCTCAACTTCGGCCTGAGCGCGGTCCTCTCGCCGGACGCCCGCTACTTGACCGTGACGGGAGCGTGGGAAGAAGAGTACGACGACCAGCCGCGGCCGATCGATTCCCGAAGCGTTATTCAGGTGTGGGACGTGGGGACCGGCCGGGAGGTGTTCCGCCACACCCCGGGCGACGAAGATCGCGACGTTACCGTGCGGTTCGGCGCCGGCGTGCTGCTCGTCGGTTCCGGATACCCGTTCCGGCCGGTCGCCCTGTTCGACCTGCCCGCCGGGACGCTCGTCCACCGCTACCGTCGGAACACCCCCAGCGGGCACTACACCCTTTCCCCGGACGGGCGAACGCTGGTCGGGCTGATTGACACCTCGCACGACCTTTTGCGACTGGACGCCCGCACCGGCACCCTGATCGACCGCACCCCCTCGCCGTTTGGCCCACCGGCGTCGTCTTTCTTCAGCGCGAATGCCGACCGCCGCACGACCCACACGCTCGGCGTGCGAGCGGACGGCACGGTGGCGGTGCTCCAATCGGTGGAGCAGACGGTATTGGCCTGGACCGCTCCGGACGGTGAGGTGTTGAGCCGGCCGGTGGGCGGGAACGTTCCCGTAAAGGCGGTTACGTTCACCGCGGACGGTCGCGAGGTGCTCACCGCCGGGTCCGAGCCCGTCGCGCGCCGGTGGGGCGCGCAGACCGGCGCGCTCCTCGGAGAGATCGAGCTGCCCAGAGGCATGGCCGACCGCATGGCCCTGGTGCGGTTCCCGTCGCCGGAACTGTTGGTAACGGATTCGGCGTTTGGCGGGGCCGAGTTCAACCTACGAACCCGTAAGGCGCGGCTCCGGGAGCGGAGTTCCTTCGGGGAGGTCGCCTGGGAGGCGTTCCGCTCCGCGGACGGGTGGGTGGTCGAGTTCTGGGCCGCCGACGCCGAGGCGCGCCGGATGAGTCGGGGGCCGTCCGAACTCCGACTGGGGCGGCTCGGGGACACGAACCGGCGCACCCTCACGGCATTTGAGAGCGATTGGGCGGCGGCGAGCTACGACCGCGGGCGGGTGCTGCTGGTGTACGACGATCGCGCGGGGGCACAGCGGACGCTGATGGGCTTCAGCGCCACCGCCGCGAGCGCGCGGCGGGAGTGGGTCCGCCACCTGCCGGTGGGGCCGGAGTTCACCGACACGTACGAGGAGCGCCGGCGGGTGGATTCGAGCAAGGTGGGTTCGATCCTCCCCGCCCCCGCCGTCCTTTGGGCGCCGGACGGCGCCACCGCTCTGGTGATACCGATGAGCGAACAGGTGCCGTTCCTGATCGACCCGGCAACCGGGGGCGCGCTGGGCACGTGGGAAACGGCCGTGCGCGGGCCGCACGCGGTTCACCCTTCGCGGCCCATACTCGCGACCGCCACGCCCCGCGGCGACGGGCTCGTCCTGGCCGACTGGCGCACGGGGGCGCGGCTCGCGGTGCTCATGGAGCAGTGCTACCCACACGCTCTGGCGTGGTCGCCCGACGGCGCCCGACTGGCCGCGTCCGGTCCGGACGGAACCGCATGGGTGTTCGGTCTGGATGCGGTCGATAAGAACAGTTGAGCTTTTTGAGTCAAGATAGAATAAGCTACATCATCGCTCGCTTATAATTAATGGATGAACACATCCGGTAATCGCTCCGCCCGCGTTCCCGAGCGCCGCCGCGGTCGCCCTTCTCCCGCGAGGGAAGGGGGGGCCGCGACGAGCGCCGCTGCGCTCCGACCCGATTGAGTGTGAGGACACGGTGGGCGACGCGAGTGGAATTCAGGTTGTTTTTCTGACTACACGTGACTGATCGTTGTTTGCCAGTGACTTCGCGCCGCCCCTGAGCCCCCGCGACCCACTGTCTGAAAATCGGTCGGCGGGGCACCGGCGCCGTCGATTTTTCTGGCTCTCGTGCCCACTTTTCCGGGGCGCAGTTCTACAGACATGCTGTCTCTCCAACGAGCACCACCGAAGATTCCGACACCGACCGCCGTGGGGAGCGGGCACACCATGTCTTTACAAACAACGACCGATGATTTTTTGGACCTCGTTCGCAGAAGCGGGATCCACCCGCCGGGCAAACTGGACGCCGCGCTGACCGAGCTGGAGGACCTGCCCGCGGACCCGAACCGCGCCGCGGCGGTCCTCGTTAAGAGCGGGTTATTGACACCGTTTCAGGCGAAGAACCTCCTGGCCGGTAAGTGCCGGGGCTTCCGCTTTGGCCCCTACGTGATCCGCGCGCCGCTCGGGCGGGGCGGGATGGGCGCGGTGTACCTGGCCGAGCACCAGACCCTGAGCCGCCCGGCGGCCATCAAGGTGCTGACCGCCGGGGACGCCAACCGCCAGGTCGCGATCGAGCGGTTCCTCCGGGAGGGGCGGGCCGCCGCCGCCCTGGACCACCCCAACATCGTCCGCATCTTCGACGTGGGCCAGCAGGGCGACGTGTACTTCCTCGCGATGGAGTACGTGAACGGCCAGACCCTGGAGCAACTCGTCAAGGCCAGCGGTGCGCTTTCGTGCGGGCGCGCCGTGGAATACATCGCGCAGGCCGCGGCGGGGCTGCAACACGCTTACGAGAAGGGGTTCGTTCACCGGGACATCAAGCCCGACAACCTCATTGTCACCCGGGACGGCACGGTGAAGGTTCTGGACATGGGGCTCGCCCGGTCCTCGGCCGACGCCGACAAGGTCACCGAGATGCTGGACGCCGGCGCGGTGGTCGGCACGACCGATTTCATCGCCCCCGAACAGGCGATGAGCGGGGCCGTCGACATCCGGGCCGACATCTACAGCTTGGGGGCGACGCTCTTCGCGCTCCTGACCGGTAAACCGCCGTTCACCGGAACGACCGCTCAGAAGCTGCTCCAGCACCAGATCAAAGCGGCCCCGAGCCTGAGCGGGGTGGACAAGACGTTCCCGCCCGGTTTGTCCGAGGTGGTGGCGAAGGCCCTGGCCAAGCGCCCGGAGGACCGCTACCAGACGCCGGCCCAACTGATCGCCGCGCTGATCCCGTGGCTCAACCCGAGCGGGAAACTGGTCGCCGGGCTCTCCAGCACCGGGCCGAGCGGCGGGGAACAGGCGCTCGAAGCGGTAACAGCCATCGTCACCGGGACGAACAGCACAACCAACCTGCCCGCCCGCACGACGACCGCTCCTCCCAGTGCGCCCCGGCTCTCGCTCGGGCGGAAGGGCAAACGGATAGCTGTGGCCGCCGTCGCCGGGGTTCTGGTGTTCGCGGGGTTGGTCGCAGCGCTCGTGAGCGGGGGCAGCGCGCCGAAGCCGGCGCCGGGAGCCGGGGTCAAAGCCCCCCCGCCCCCGGTTGCCGCAGTGCCTCCCGCTCCGGCCCCCCAACCCGAACCGGTCACGAGCCACCGCGTGGCGGTCGGCCGGTACGAGGTGGAGCTGGACGCGGCCGGGATCAAGAGCTTACAGGTCCAGGGGCAGGAGTTCGTGCGGAACCTGACGGTGTACCGCGGCGCCTACTACTACGAGGGCAGCCGGAACGCCGCCCGCCAGTTCCCGGCGCTCACCCGCCAGTCCCCGACGGCGTTCCTCGCCGAGAGCCCGGACGCCTCGGTCCGATACGAGTTCTTCCCGGACCGCATGGCCTGGACGATCACCAACAAGCAAGGGGGCGAGGGCCTGTTCTTCATCATCTTCAACGGGAAGGTGGTTCAGGCGGTGGCCAACGACGCCGGCGAGTGGGCCGGGCCGCTCGTCAAACGGGACTGGCCCAACTCGACTTGGTACGCCGGCCGGGCCAAGCTCAAGGTGACCGGCGGGAGCCTGCTCCGCGGCGCCTGGACGGACCTGGACGACACCTGTCAGGTGTGGCAACTCACCGTCCCGAGCGGCACCATCCGGACCGTGACGCTGGAGCCCGGCGAGGTCACCCCGGCCGAAGCCGCCCAGGTCGCGAAAGTGGCCGCCGCGGCCCTGGCGACGGGTTCGGGGCTGGCCCGCGGCCCGCTAGGGTTGACCGCCCCGCTCGACCGGCAGGTGTTCCAGAGAACGTCCCGGACGACCGGGTGGGTGGGTGTGACGGGTCGGGCGCCAGCGGATGCCGACCGCGTGGAGGTCAAACTGGAGGGGCAGCCGCTCGAAGGCGCGCTGGCGCCGGACTGGCGCGCGGTTCCGCTGAACGCACAGGAGCGCACGTTCGACGCGCGCGTTCCGGCCCCGGCCGGTGGGTGGTACAAGGTCACCGTCCGGGCGCGCTCGGGCGAACAGGTGGTCGCCGAAGAAGAGGTTCCCCGGGTCGGCGTCGGCGAGGTGTTCGTCGGCGCCGGACAGTCGAACTCGACCAACTACGGGAGCGAACGGACCAGCCCCAAGTCGGATCACGTGGTCGCCTTCGACGGGAACCGGTGGCAGCCGGCGAGCGACCCCCAGCCCGGCACCCACGACCGGAGCGTGCAGGGGAGCTTCTGGCCGGCGTTCGGGGACGCCCTGGCGGACCGGTACAAGGTGCCGATCGGGCTGGCGGTGACCGGTCACGGTCCGTCCTCAACGGCCGAGTGGCGCCCGGGCGGGGAGCTGTTCAACTGGACCACCACGCGGATGAAGCAGCTCGGGCCGGACGGGTTCCGCGCCGTTCTGTGGCACCAGGGCGAGTCCGACGCGGGGCTCACCGCGGACCAGTACGCGACCAACTTGACGGCCGTTATCGAGGGCTCGCGCAAGGCGCTCGGGCGCCCGGTCCCGTGGTTCGTCGCGCGGGTCTCGTACCTCGGCCCGGACCGGCCGAAGGCCGAGGGCGTCCGGACCGCTCAGAAGCGGCTCTGGGACACCGGCGTCGCACTGGAAGGGCCGGACACCGACGCGCTCACCGGCGACCACCGGGACAACGGCGGGCTGGGCGTCCACTTCGGCCCC
>DASWYH010000521.1:0-3340 GCA_036405095.1 Gemmata sp.
GGACCCCGCTCCTGATGATCCACAACGACCAGGACGACGCGGTGCCGTGGTATCAGGGGATCGAGTACTATCTGGCGCTGCGCCGGCTGGAGAAGGAGGTGTACCTGCTCAACTACAACGGCGAGCCGCACAACCTGGCGAAGAAGGCGACGGCGCGCGACTTCGCGATGCGGATGTTCCAGTTCTTCGAACACCACCTGAAGGACAAGCCGGCGCCGGGGTGGATGGAAACGGGCGTCCCGTTCCTCGACCGCGAGCAGGAAAAGGAGCAGTGGAAGAAGCTCTACGGGAAGTAGCGCCGGGCGCGCCACACGTGCGGCGGCTCCCTGTGCCGCCGCGCGTAGGCGATTCGCAAGCACTGATGAGGATCATTTGTTATTGGTAAATTTCGCTCCCTAGGAGATTAAGAGTATTGGACACATGAGGCCCGAACCCAATAATGCTCTATTCGAGGGCTCCCGCGAGTAGCCCCCCGGCCACTCGTCCCCTTGGGGCGCGGCCGCCCGCGACCAGAGGTTACGGACCGTGCAGCTTTTTTCGGGAGCGTTCCCCACCCGCGTCGTGGCAGTGGTGAATCGCTGGGGGCTAACGCTCTCGGTCGTTGCGGTATTCGTGGCGGGCGCCTGTGCGCTCGTTGCGGCCGCATCTTACCGATACGCCCCGTCCGATCTGACGCACGCCGCCCTGTCCTCTCGCTCCCTTCGAGCGGCGGCCTCGCGCTCGCCTCATCGCGATCCTGCCGCCCGGCATATCGGGCGGCGGGGGGAGGGCCGCTGGACCTCCCCCCGCCGCTCAAGCCGGTGCTGGCGCGAAAGCGGCAGCCGATCGGCGGTCATTTGAGCCCCAGGTGAAGGTGTTACGCACCGTCCTCGAACAGGCTCGGTGCTCGCGGTGGGGCAACCACCTGGACCGCGGGCGCGGCTTCCTGAAGTAGCGCGGTGAGCCGCTCGGCGTTATGGATCGCTTGTGTGCCCACGCAGTTGTTGAAGACGATCACGGCCTCGTCGGCGCTTTTGTCTGTTGCCGCGCGTTTCAATGCGCCCGCCCACTCCCGCAACTCGGCGTCCGTGTAGTCGTAGGCGTAGCGCAGCTTGCCGTCTTGATACCAGTTCTCCGCGTTCTGCGAGTGCAGCCGGGCGTACACGCGGCGGTTCGCGATTCGCAACCCGCGCGGGAACAGCGTCGGGATGTCCGGCACACCCACGCTGACCAGATCCATGTCGATGTGTGCCATCCACGCCGACAAGTTCGATGCGGCCCAGGACCGGTGGCGGAACTCCACCGCCACACGGTGCGGCTTCAGTTGCGCGCCGACCCAACTGAGCCAGTCCCGGTTGTGTGTCGTGTTGTGGAACGCTTCCGGCACCTGAAAGATCAGCCCCAGGAGCTTCCCGGCAGCGGCGAGGTGGTCGGCCGCTCCCTTGAACGCGGGCAGGTCGTCTGCCGACCGTTCGTGGCTGACGCTCTTGGGCACCTTGAGCGCGAACCCGAACCCGGGCGGCGCCCGGCGCGCCATCTTCGCGACCTGTTCCCGCGTGGGCGGGCGGTAGAAGGACGAATTGATTTCGACACACGCGAACCGGTGCGCGTAGAACGGCAGCATGTTGTGTGGGGTGGTGCCGCGCGGGTAGAAGCCGCCGACCCACGCCGGGTACGCATATCCCGCCGTGCCGATGTGAACGTTCATGAGTGCGCGGGTGACGAACGGGCGACACGCCATTCTACCCGCGCCGTCCGTGGGGGAGAAACTCGGGTGCGCCCGCGCAAACGTGTTGCGCGACGCGAACGGCACCCGCTCTTATACTGATGCGAGCTCGCCGGCAAGGCCGATGAGGCGTTGCGCGACGCGAACGGCACCCGCTCTTATACTGAGGCTGACGTTCCAGCAGAAGGGCCGCTCATGTCGCCGCAGTACATCAACTTCGTCCTTCCGCCAGCGGTCGCGGTCGCGGTCGCGGCGGGGGCGGTCGCCGTGTGGGTCGGGTTCCGCACGCCGCGCAAGTCCCCCGAAGGGGTGCCGGTCGGGCTCCGGGACCGGCTCACCGTCCAGCGCGGCGGGCTGTTCCGGGTCGCCGGGTCACTTTTGTTGGTGGGCGCGCTGGTGTGGTTCGTCACCGTACCCGCGCCGGACGGTTGGGTGCGGCGGGCCACCGCCGACGGGGTGTGCAGCATCGAGTTCCCGCGGGAGCCGGTGCGCGAGGTGAACCCCGATGGCGAAGGGGCCGACCGGCTCGTTGTCGCGCTCCCGGACCGCAACGCGAACTTCTCGCTCACGTTTTCCGAGGTATCGGCCGAAACGGCCGCGCTCCCGTCGGAGAAACAGTTCGAGCTGCTCCGCGAACTGTTCGGCTCGAAGAAGACCCCGGGCGGGGATGAGCCGAAGCTGGTCACCGAGCGCGCGTTCACGGAGGGCGGCCTGCCCGGGCGCGAGTACCTGTTCGCGATCGGGCACCAGCTCGTCACCCGGATCAAGGTGCTGATCCGCGAGAACCGCATTTACCGGCCCATTGCCGTGAACGCGCCCGGCGGTCAGCCCGACCGCGACGCCCAGCGGTTCATCGACTCGTTCCGGATCGAAGCCCCGCGCCTGTAGCGCCCCTCGTGTTCCCCCTCGTTTTGGGGTACGATTCACTCTCCACCGTCTGGGGGTTGCGCCGTGTCCAAAGCCAAGAAGCCGGTGCTGGCGAAGCTGTCCGACCTGCAACCGGGGAGCTACGTCGATTGCTTCGTGCAGCTCGCCGAGAAGGCCCGCGGCACCACCCGCGACGGCAAACCCTTCGTGAGCTGCAAGTACCGCGACGCGAAGCGGACCGTCGGGGCCGTTCCCATCTGGGAAGACGCCCCGCAGTTCGCCGAGGCGCAGGACTGGCAGGTGGGGCAGTTCTTCAAGGTGCGTGCCACCTTCACCGAGCACGAGAAGTTCGGCCCGCAACTCGACATCGAGCGCATGCGCCCGGTCACGGACGCCGACCGGGCCGAGGGGTTCAGCGAGCTGGATTTCGTGGAGCGCTCGCGGTTCGAACCCGAGGAGATGTTCGCGGAACTGGAGGCCCTCGTTCGCGCCGAAATCGCGGACGTGCCGCTGCGCACCCTCGTTGTGAACCTGCTCACCGCGAACGCGGCGGCCCTGAAGGTGATCCCGGCGTCCACGCGGCACTTCTACCCGTTCGCGGGCGGGTGGCTCGAACACACGCTCGCGGTCACGCGCGCGTGCTCGTGGCTGAGCGAGCGGTTCGCGGCGCGGTTCCCCGAACTGAACCCGCCGCTCAACCGCGGGCTGGTGATCGCGGCGGCGGCGCTGCACGACATCGGGCGGGTCCGCGGTGTGGACACGCCCGCC
>DASWYH010000522.1:0-7713 GCA_036405095.1 Gemmata sp.
CTTGGTTCGACATTCTGGAGCACTTCGACTAACCCAGGCGAACGACCGGAACGTCTGGGTGGATGCCATGCGTGTGCGTTTCGAAATGGCGATTCTGCTCGTCGGGGCGGCCGGCTCGAGTAGCCCCAGCCACGATGGCGGTCCAGCAGCGCCCGCAGAACAGCGAGCCAAGGCCCGGGAGCTGGCCCGGCCGATCGTACCTCCCGACGGCGCGGCTGCGGACCTCAAGTGGGCCCGCTTCAACAGCCGCCCGGCGCCAACCGAGTTGACCTCGGCGGACGAACTCGCGGCAGCCGCCCCGAATGCGCCCGACGAGTGGAAGGGGCGGTTCGACTTCGCCAAAGAGAAGCTGGTCGTGTTCGCCTGGTCCGCCCGGGGCCGCGAGTCGATCGGGGTGGCGCGGGTCGAGGTGAAGGACAAGGTGACGACAATCGTCTTCACCCGCACACGGTACGAGCGTCCCGGGAGGGACGAGACGCGCAAACACCTCTTTCTGTACGCCGTACCCAAGGACGCCGAGGTCAAAGTCGAGGCGACCACGTTCAACCTGAAGTAGACGTGCCGAACCCCACGCTGCACCCGACCGCGTGAAGTCCGGTGTTCGTAAACCGTATCGCTCACCCCGCGGCAGGTGAGCTGTTTGTTCGGCAAGAAGAGGGCGTATTGATGGTTCGCCGGTTACTCTGGTCGCTCGTAGGCTTTGCGGCACTCGCCGACCAAGCATCCGCGGGCCAACCCCTCGAAGATCGCTCGCGGCTACATGTCTACGCCGCCTGCGCCGACCGCGTCGTTGTCGGCCGCGCCCACTCGCCTGAGCCCAAGCCAGTCAAGGCCACGCCCGTGCCCGGCGTGTCCCACGAGCTCGCTTACCACCTGTTCCGCCTTGCCGCCGCCGAGACGTTGGCAGGTGAGAAGGCTGTCACCGAGGTTCGGATCGGCGGTTTCCTGGGCGACGGCAAGCCGCCTGTCGTTGGCCCCGACCTCCCAACGGAACCGAACCCGTTTGTGAAAGACGCCGAGGGCCTGTTCTTCCTCCGGTTGCACCACACGGGGGCGTTCTACTTCGTCGAAAAGTTCATCCCCAAGCAGGACGGAAAGCTCCCTCCCGACGAGCTGAAAGCGGCGAAGCGCTACCTCGGGTTGCTGGCAGACCCGCTCGCGAGCTTGAGCAGCAAGGAGCCTTCGGATCGACTTGCGGCTGCCGTCCTGCTCCTCACCCGCTACCAGTTCCGAACCACCGGCTTTCTCACGACCGAGACCGAGCCGATCCCGGCCAAGGAGAACAAACTGATTCTCGCCGCGTTAGCCGAGGCCAACTGGGATACCGCCTCCCCGCTCCACCCGTGGGAGGCGGTTCACCACATCTGGCAGTTCTCAGGGGCCAAGCCCGGACAGGTGTTCCAGGCACCGACGCTGCCCAAGGGCACACCAGCGGAACAGAGCGCTTTTCTCCGCGACTGGGTGCAAAAGAACCGAAACACCTACAAGATCGAGCGCCGCTTCAAGTGACTGCCGCGCGCCGAACCCGGCGCTGCACCGGACCGCGAGATCTGGGTGGTTTCCAGTACCGATCGCGATGTGCGCGGCCGGTGAGCTGTATGTTCGGCTACAGAGGGGCGCGGCGCCGGGAACCGTGTCGCGTGCGAGCGAACGGTTGATCCGCAGTGCGAGAGACGGTAGTATTGGGTGCGCGGGGTCGGTTCCGTGGCGTTCCCAGCGGTAATTCGGGGCGCACGCACGCGGTGTCACTCACGCCGTGCACAGGAGCGGTGGCGCGGGCACTGCGGATACGTGAGGCCCGGTAGGAGCGCAAGGGCCGTGTGCGCAGCCGAGGAACCGCGTCGCCGCCGAACCGGGCGCAGCACCGGACCGCGAGATCGGCGCTGTTCCCAGGCCGTATCGCTCACCCCGCGGCCGGTGAGCTGAGTCGTTCGGCAAGGGAGGGCGCGGCAGTGCACGCGAAGGTCCGGTGGTGGCACCTGCTCGCGATCGTCGCCGGTGTGTCGGCCGGGGCGTGGGCGCGGCTGCCGCCCGCCCCGTCGCCCCCGCCGGACTTCACCGGGAAGGGGTTCACCTCGGTCCACGTCGAGATGCGCGGGATCGTTGACCACGCCCCAGCGGTCTCCGCGTCGTCCACCGACCCCGCGGCGGTCGCCGAGCTGGCCGCCCTGCTGCGGACGGGCCGATCGGTTGTCGTGTGCCGGTGTGCCGCGCTCGGCACGCTGGAGTTCCGCCGCCCGGATGGAACTTCGGAGCGGGTGTTGCTCATGCCCGCCCACGACGAGGAATCGATCGAGTTCCGGGTGATGAAACGTGGCCGGTATCGGGTCGATCGGGAGTCGTTCCTTCGGGTGGTCGCACCGCTGAGTATCGCGGCGGCCCGGTGGTATCGGTCGCCGATGGCTGACTCGCCCGCCGGCGAGGGGCCGGGCGAGCGGTAGGCAACAAAGACACGCCGAACCCGGCGCTGCACCGGACACCGCCATGCGGAATTGCGACGCACCGCTCATCGGGTGATGGCGATGCCGGCGAGCTTGATGTTCGGCCAACCGAGGGCGCGGCGCCGGGAACCGTGTTGCGTGCGAGCGAACGGTTGGTCCGCAGTGCGAGAGACGGCTGTGTCGGGTGAGGTGTCGGGTGTCGCGGCGGCCCGTGTGGCGCGATGCGGTGGCCGCACTCACGGGGTATCGCTCACGCTCCGCAGAGGCGCGTTGGTGGCGCGGGCCCTGCGGATACGCAACGGTGGCGGAGCAGAAGCGCGGGCGGGCGCGGGTCGAAGAACCGTGTCGCGGCCGAACCGGGCGCTGCACCGGACCGCGAGATCCACGTTGTTTCCAGTACCGATCGCGGCGTGCGCGGCCGGTGAGCTTATTGTTCGGCCAGCCGAGGGCGCAGCGGATGTCGGAGGTTGCCGAAGAACTGTTGCTCATTGACACGCGATTGCGCTTCGCGCTTTTCGGCCTGGAGTGCGCCCTCGGTGTTTCATTTTGGGGGGCGGAATGCGAGCGCGTGTTCCGCGATGCGGACGAGGATCAGGTATCGGCCAAGCGGTACACCTTCTTCGCGTCGTCTCGGTTGCGCGTCACGGGCAAGGTAGACGAGTACGAACCGGAGTCGGTGTGGGTCCGGGTCGAGGGCGGCCGCGGTGTTGGTGCATTGCTGCGTCGCATCGCCGAAGGTGCCAAGTTCCAGGCATTCCGCCTCGGAGAGTCACAGGAGCAGCAAAGGTGTGCCGAACCCGGCGCTGCACCTGACACCGCCCGCTGATTCGGCTCGCACTGCTTCTCGTGACGGGCGGTGCAGGTGAGCTGTTTGTTCGGCGGCGGAGGGCTTCGCGGTGGGGCAGCGTATGTTCGCCGTGGCGGGCGTGTTCCGGCTGGCGAGTCGCCCCAACGCGGTGATCGTTACGGCCGACTGCCCGCTCCGGTCGGCCCCGCCCGTGCCGGTCGGCGTCTGGAGTTCCGGCACCCGTCCGGTGGGGTGGCGCAGGCGGTGGTGTCGGGCGTCGAGTTCGCCGACCCGCCCAACCCGGATCGGCCGTTCGCGTTCTTGGTCCGGCCGGACGGCGAGGCGATCATGGACGGAGCCGAGGTGTGGTCGCTGGCTGGCAGCGTCCCGGACGCCGAACCCGGCGCTGCACCTGACACCGCCCGCTGATTCGGGACGCACCGCTCATCCGATGGGGGCGGTGCAGGTGAGCTTGATGTTCGGCCAACCGAGGGCGCGGCGCCGGGAACCGTGTTGCGTGCGAGCGAACGGTCGATCCGCAGTGCGAGAGACGGCTGTGTCGGGTGAGGTGTCGGGTGTCGCGGCGGCCCGTGTGGCGCGATGCGGTGGCCGCACTCACGGGGTGGTATCGCTCACGCTCCGCAGAGGCGCGTTGGTGGCGCGGGCCCTGCGGATACGCAACGGTGGCGAAGCAGAAGCGCAAGGGTGGGATGCGCGGGTCGAAGAACCGTGTCGGCGCCGAACCGGGCGCTGCACCGGACCGCGAGATCCAGGTTGTTTCCAGGCCGGGTCGCGATGTGCGCGGCCGGTGAGCTTACTGTTCGGCGGCGGAGGGCTTCGGGGTGCGCGAGACGGAAAAGAGCCACTTCTGGGCCGGCCGGTTCCCGGCGCCGCTCGCGTCCACATACTTCGCCGAGGTGTACGGGGTTGACCGGGACGAGACGCCATTGTCGGCGTTCGCCCGCGACCAGGGGGAGCGGTTCTACGACCACGACTTCTTGGAGTACGGGTTCAGCGACACCGCCGCGTCGGTCGAGGAACTGGTCGTAGGTTACTCGTACAGTGACCAATGGGGGGCCGAGTTCGCCCGCCGAGTGGCGGAGGCCGGACTGTCCGGGGTCAACTGGTTCGCCTTCATCAGCGAGGGTGAGATCGACCGGCCGCGGTCGGTACAGGGCGACGGGTACTGGTACCATTACCTCGGCACCATTACCTACCGCATCTGAGGGGCACAAAGGCGCGCCGAACCCGGCGCTGCACCTGACACCGCCGGCTGATTCGGGACGCATCGCTCATCCGGTGATGGCGGTGCAGGTGAGCTTGTTGTTCGGCCAGCGGAGGGCGCAGTGGTGGAGTTGCCGGACGCACATGAGCCCCTGACGCTCGCGGCGCTGTTCTCGCAGCCAGACAACGAAGGGGTGTGGCGCTACCTGAATGCCCGAGTGCCGGACGACGTGCGGTCGTTCGAGGCGGGTGCCGACGGCAGCCCGTTCGATGAGGGTGGACAGATCTTCTTCCACCGGTACGGCCGACTGCTCCCGGCCTCGGCTCGGTGCGTCGTGTGTGCCAAGGTGTCAAACAACCTCCTGGCACACGAACTCACCGGCCGCGTGTTCGCGTTGCACACCGGGCGGTTCACGATCGCCCTCCGCACAGGCTTCGCCGGCGCGGGCGGCTCGCTGTGCGGCGTGACCCTCGACGGACCCATTGACCACCGCGTACTCGGCCCCGGTTGGCTCCTGTTTCATGAGGACGGCGACGATGAAACGGTGGAGGCGTTCCGGCGGGCGCATGTACTCGCGGGTGAGGGCGCGTCGCGAGCCGAACCCGGCGCTGCACCGGACACCACCGGGTGATTTGTGACAAGTCGCATCCTGCATCATGGTGGTGCAGGTGAGCTGTAAGTTCGGCGAGCGGAGGGGTGGTCGATGGAGCCGGACGTTCAACAAAACACGCTGTGTCGGCCCCGATACGAGTTGAAGGCGCAAGGCCGCATCGGGGAGTTGGGGTCCGTGCAGCAGGCGATTTTGCCGAGGCGCAGGTGACGGGGAATGCAGCCGAGGTGGCGAGCGCTTACAACTACCTGTCGGTCATCCCTCTCCGGCTCGGTCGGTTGCGGGACGCAGAGACCGCGTCGCGGGCGACGTTGAGTGCCGACGCCGGTGTCGCTGCGCCGAGCGCCGAGGCGGTTGGCTGCTACCAATGCGTGCTCGCCCGTGCTCTGGCGGCGCAAGGGCGGTTCGCGGAGGCGGTCGAGGCGGCGGAGGCGGGGCACCGCCACTGTGCCGTCTCCCACGACCCGCCCGACGAGTTCTTGGTGGCACGGGGGGCGGATTTGGCGGCGCTGCGGCGGGGCGAGGAACCGACACCACTGGAGTGGTAATCGCCCTCGAAAGCAAGGGTAGAAGCCGAACCGGTCGCTGCACCCGACCGCCAGCGCGTCTGTTCTTTTGAGCGTCACCTGTTCCACGGTCGGCGATTGGTGCCCCGGCGGCCGGTGAGCTATTTGTTCGGCGAGAGGAGGGCATCGGGATGGCGACGTTCAGAGTCCAACTGTTCTTCCCGGTCGATGACCCCGTCGCCTGCGCGGAGATCGTCCTCGGGCACACGGTCGTGGCAAGCGTCTACGAGCGGCCCGACGGCTGGCAGATCGACCTGTACGAGTCCCCGCGCGGCCTCGACCTGGGCGGCTTCCTCGCGGCCGTGGCGTCCGCCAAAGTGCAGCTGGGCGACTACCCGAACCGCCGGGGCGAGAGTGCGCCCGAGGGCCTGACCGCGGCGGGCCTGTCGCTCTGGCTCACCGAGCAGGCGGACGGCACCACGCTCGCTGATCGGACCGGGCAGCGCCCAGACGCCGAACCCGGCGCGGCACCGGACACCGCCCGCTGATCTGTGACGCATCGCTTACCCGATGATGGCGGTGCAGGTGAGCTTGATGTTCGGCAACCCGAGGGCGATTGGCCAATGGAACCCTCTTCCGACGACCCGTGGCGAGTGAGTTGGGAGGCGATGAACGCCCGCGCCTGGTGGTATCTGGACCACAGCGCCGACTTGCCGCCTTCCGTTAGCCGGGGCAAGCCGTTCCACGGCCTCCCTCGCCTCCGCCTTTGGGACGATGCGATGGGTTTCGGTTGCGAGGCCGAGCCCACCACCCTCACCGTGTACGAGCTGTTTGCTGACCACTACCGCCGCGAACCGGTCGTTCGAGAGGCGGTCTGGCGGCGGGCGGCCGACTTGGGCCGCGTCCACGAAGAGGTCAAGAGGTCCGGAAAGCCGGTGACGTTCCGGCCGACGGTCTCGGTTCGGGACGCAGCGGTGCCGTCCGATCAGCTGGCCGCCCTGCTCACCGAGGCCGCCGTGTTCCGCGTGCCGGTGACGTGGTTCAGCGATACCGAGTCGGTTACATCTGACTGTGGCGGTCGTGGGTTCGAGTTCTTCAGCCAGGATCAGCCGCCGGCGGTCGTTACGCTCGAGTGGTCATACGACACGCCTCCCGAATGGGAGCCGGTGCTGGAGTGGTGCGGCAAGCTGCGGCAGTTCCTGGAGGTCTGCCTCGCCCACACGACAAGGCCGGCCGAACCCGGCGCTGCCCCTGACACCGCCCGCTGATTCGGGACGCACCGCTCATCCGATGGTGGCGGTGCAGGTGAGCTTGATTGTTCGGCCAAGAGCGGCGCGACGCGGAGGAGTGGCGTGCAGACCCTCGGCCAGAAGTTGCTTCGACTTGGTCCGGTTGTTCGCTACTCCAGTCGGCAGGCGCTCGATGAGGACGTTGTGTCCCTCCGAGCGGAGGGTTTCCGGTGCATTGAGTACGACTGCTCGGGGTGGACGCTTCATACCGACAAGTACCACGAGATCATTGAGCCGGTGCTGCGAGCGACGGCCGATCAAGTGAATGTGCCCGGTGCAGGCGCGCCCGGTCTGAACGAGTTCTTCGATATGTTCCGATCCGAGGGCGCGGGCACTGCGTTCGTGTTCCGCGGGTGGGACGCCTTCGCGCGAGCAGACGGGCAAGCCTGGAACCTCTTGCAACTTATCGCCAGCGCGTCACGGCGGCGGTTAATCGGCGCGGAGTGGCTTCTGGCTATGATCTTGGTGGCCGATATGCATCTGGAGATCAAGCCGGTGGGCGCGGTCGCCGTTCAGATCCGGCAGTCAGGGCGGCCCCTCTGACCGGGCCGAACCGGGCGCTGCACCGGACCGCGAGATCGCCGTTGTTTCCAGACCGTGTCGCTTGCTGCGCGGCCGGTGAGCTTCATGTTCGGCAAGAAGAGGGCACGTATGGGTAACGCGGAGGCCCGGTTCTGGGAGTTGTGCGACCAGGCCACGCGGCACGACGAGGCCCACTTCCGAAAAGCGCACCGCGAGAACGCCCCGGACGATGAGGTGCTTGCGGAGGCCGAGGCATTCGAGCGGTCGATGGTTGAGATCATCCAGTTCGTGGAGGCGAATCCCGAACACCGCGAGACGTTCGCCCGCTGCTTC
>DASWYH010000523.1:0-3634 GCA_036405095.1 Gemmata sp.
AGCTCTCGAAGTCGCCTTCCGCGGTGCCGGCCTCGCCGCCCACGACGACCGTGATCCCTTCGGCCTCGCCCGGGTTCTTGAGCCCGTGGCGCTTCTGCACGAGCGCCGTTCCGGGGGCCATTGCGAACTGCACCTCGATGACGCTCGTGACCGGTACGACGTTCCACTCGGGGACCGCGTAGTGCCCGACGAAGTTGCGCCCGCGGGAGTGCCGGTCGGTCCACCGCATCGCGAGCTGCCGGGTGTGCTCGATCATCGGCATGCCCATCGCGAGCATGACCCCGGCGTTGCGGTAGTGGAGGTGCAGGTAGTCGTGGGCCGGGCCTTGTCCCTTGTTGATTTGCAGCCCGAGGCAGACGTTGAACGCTTCTTCGCCGGGGCCGCCGATCCAGAAGTACGCTTCCCCGGACTTGGACATCTTGATGCTGCGCTCTTCCAGGGCGCGCGTGCGGAGCATCTGGCGGAACACGGTCAGCGCGACCTCGACCGACATCACGTTGCGACCGGAGCTGATCGCCGACGGCGCTGCGGTCCGGGTGACGCGCCGCAGCAGCGCGTCCTCAATATCGGGCGGATCCTCGTTTGCGTCAGGCATGGGGGCTCCCGGTTGTGGTCGGTTTTGGAGAGGAGGGACCGACCGGGTCCGAACACGACTTATGAGCCGGGCTTCTTGTTCAGTTGCTGCGCGATTTTGGAGAACCGTTGCCATTGCAGGAATCGCGCCACTTACAAAATATCCCGTTCCGCCTTTGAAACACAACCCAATAACTCATTCTACCTCACGCGCCCGCCGCGCGATCCGGCACGGCGTGCGGAATGCGCGGGCAGGGGCATGCTGTTCGCCAAACGCAACGTGCTTACAAGCTGCTCATCGACATTATAGCCCCCCACCTGTCCCCCCAGTTGTTTCACCCGAGGGCCGGGGGCGGTTCGCGAACGCGGCCGACAGCAAATAAAATCCGGCCGCAACGCACAAGAGCAACTGGAAGCCCAGAACCACCGAGGAGTTCTCGGCCAGTCCGCCGACCAGCGCCCCGGCGACGTTCGCCCCGAACACGCGGTCGGGTTGCGTCGTGCGCTTGAAGCTCGTCGCGAAGATCACCCCGGCGAACGCGACCGGCGTAAACACCAGCGCGCACGCCCCGAACACCTGCACCGCGGGGGCCATCCCGAGGAACGCGCTCGGCGACACCACGAGCCCGACCCCGAGGGCCAGGAACAGGCCGACGTAATACGGTTCCAGGCGCTTGGGGTTGAACCGGCCCGCGAACAGGTTGCCCGCCAGGCTCATCACCAGGATCGCCGCGAACACCGCGGTATTAACCATCCACGTGCCGCCGAACAAGAGCGCCATTTCCACGACCGCCTTGGTCTCCACGAGCATGAACCCGGCCCCGAGAAAGAACGCGCGGAGCATCGCCGGGTAATCGGGCCGGACCTGCGCCCCGGCGCCGAGCGCCCGGGCGCCGCCGAACGCCGCCCACAGTACGAACGACAGGAGCAGCGTGAGGGCGATGCTCACCCATGTTTGGCTCGGGACGCGCGGGTCGCGCGTGTAAAGGAACGGCCAGCTGTCCCGCGCCGGGCGCAGCGCGCCGTTGCTCTCCTCGATTTGTGCGAGCGACAGCCCGAGCCAGATCGGGGGCACCTCGTCGGCAATCGGCTTCCCGGTCGCCGGGTCGCGGACCGGCTCCGCGGTCTCGTCCCCGTTGGCGTCGAGCTGATAGCGGGGCCGCAACACCAGGCGCGGCGAGCGGGGCGGGGCCGTCTCGGGCGGGGCCGTGCCGAACCGCGCCGCGGTGTCCTTCGCCACGCCCGTGTACCACGGGTACCAGTACCTCACCGGTTGTCCGTTACGCGGCTCGAACGCCCTGCGCAGGGGCCCCACGACCTCCGCGCTCCCGGCGAAGAACCCGGTACACATGCCCGCGTTGAGCGGGTCGTTGAACGTGATGGCGTCGGTCGGCGGGGTGGTCACCACGACCGGATCGACGCCCCCGAACGCGGTGCGCAGTTGCTCCCGGATGCGGGCCGCGATCCACGGCTGGCGGAAGAAGTTGTACACCGTGTACACCCCGGTGGGCTTCAGCACCCGCCGCACGTCCTGGAACGATTCGAGGGTGAAGAGGTAACTTTCGAGCCGCAGGTTCGAGTACCCGGACTGGAGCACGAGCGAGTCGATCAGCGCGAACACGACGAGGTCGTAGGTTTCGGGCTTCGCGTCGCGCAGGAAGTTCCGCCCGTCGTTGATGTGGACCTTCACGCGCGGGTCCTGGAACGGCGCGTCGGGGTGGTGCCTGGCACCGAGGCTCTGGATGACGGGGTCGATCTCGACGGCGTCGATCTGCGCGTCGGCATCGGCCCAGAGGAGCGCGCGGGCCACGTCGTTGCCGTTCCCGGCGCCGATGATGAGGACGCGCTTGAACGGCTGCCACGCGGGGGTCCCCTCGGGGCTCTTGAGGTCGCGCTGGAACAGGTACGGCAGCGCGTACGCCACCGACGCGATCGGCGGGTGCTCGCGCGGTTCCATGAGCTGCTGGCTGATGAGGTTCGTGTTGATCCGGTGGTTCGGGTCGTCAGCGGTGGCGGGGTACGAATCGATGCGGTAGTACTCGCTCCAGATGACGTTGTGCCCGAAGAACGGCACGAACCCGGAGGTGACCGCCGTGAGCGCCACCGCGAGCACCAGGAACACGAGCGGCACCGCGGGCGAACCCTTTCCCCCGGCCCCCCCAAGAGGGGAAGGCGGCGGAGAGCCGGGCGCGGCTCCGGTCTGTTGCCCGCCTTCCCCTTGGGGGGCCGGGGCCTTCCGCACGAGCCAGAACGCCACCACGACGCCCGCGAGGCCGAACCACGCGACCGGCGGCAGCCGCAAGACGGAACTCAGTGCGAACATCCCGATCCCCACCAGGCTCCCGAGCAGGTTCGCGGAGTACGCGGTGGTGCGGTTCGGGACGCGGTTGAACGCCCGCCCCATCTCCTGACCCGGACCCACCATGATGCCCGCGATGATCACGAAGAACAGCGCCCCGACCAGCTCCATCGGGATCGTGAACGGGAGCGGGTTCTTGTGCGTGAGCAGCGTCTCGGTGCCGAAGTACACGACGTCCGGTTTGCCCGGGTTGCCGACCGCGAACACCGCGCGCAGGTGGTCGGAGTTGAAGTCGATAGCGAGCCCCAGCACGATGCCGATGAGGAGCCAGGTCGGGGTGTACCGGATGAAACTGGTGGGCCGACCGGCGACGAGGCACCCGACCGACATCCCGACGAAGCACGCGAGCAGCACGAGGTTCACGAAGAACGTGAGGAACAGCACGTGCGACGGGAACCAGCGGATGCAGGCCAGTTCGAGGAACAGAACCAGCCACGAGACGAGGAACAGTTGGAGAGCCGGACGTTCGCGCATGGTGGTGTGGCCCGCTGAAGTCGGAATGTGCGTCGGGTGGCCGCGTGACTGGCGAGCGGTCGGTGTACGAACCGGCGCGAGCCGCGGACACCCGTTCGCGCCGCGGGTCAAGACTTCGAGTCACACGCCGCCAGGTCGTAAGTTGCAGAGCCGAAGCTTTTACTTGGTGCCCTGGAGCCGTGGCGCGGACCGTGGTGGCAGCAAAACGGCGCCGCTCGGGCGCCTGCC
>DASWYH010000524.1:0-3883 GCA_036405095.1 Gemmata sp.
GGCGGTGACGTTGGGGCGCGACTCGTAGATGAAGAACACCACGCCCAGCGGAACCCCGACCTTCAGCACCTGGAGCCCGTTCGGGCGCTCGGTGGCCTCGCGGACCTCCCCCACGGGGTCGGGCAGCGCGGCCACCTGGCGCAGCCCCTCGGCCGCGGCGGCGATTCGTTTCGGGTTCAGGGTGAGGCGATCGACGGCCGCCGCGTTGAGGCCGAACCCCGGGGCCGCGGCAACGTCTTTCGCGTTGGCCGCGAGCAACTCGTCCTGGTGCGCCAGGAGGGCACCGGCCGCAGCGCTCAGCCAGCGGTTCTTCGCGGCGGCGGGCACGGTCGCAAGGGCGCGCGCGGCCGCTTTCGCGCGCCGGGCCAGGCCCAGACACGTCGCGTTCAGTTCGTCGGCCGGGAGCGAGCCCGAAGGGAGAGGAGCGGACACGGTAACACCGCCTCAGCGCTTGTGTTGATCGATGGCGTCGAGCAGGACGGCCGCGTCGCGGGCGCCCCGGACATCGTGAACGCGCAGGATGTGCGCGGTTCCGCGAGCCGCGGCGAAGCACGCGACGGCCAGCGAACCGGCGTCGCGGTCGGGCAGTTCGCGGCCACACAGCTTCCCGATGAACCCTTTGCGGGACACGCCCAGGCACACCGGCCGATGGAGACCCGCGACCGCGCCGAGGTTCGCGAGGAGTGCCAAGTTGTGCTCGTGGGTCTTCCCGAACCCGATCCCGGGATCGAGGCACACCCTTTCTGGTGGGATACCGGATCGCCCCAGAACCCGCAACCTCTCTTCGAGGTAGCCGGCGACCTCAGCGACCACGTCCCCGTAGCGCGGGTCGTGCTGCATCGTGGCCGGCTCGCCGCTCATGTGCATGGCAATGACGCCCGCACGGAACTCGCTCGCCACTTCGATCATGGCGGGGTCGCGGAAGCCCGAAACGTCGTTCACGATGGCGGCCCCGGCGCCGAGGGCCGCGCGCGCGACGGCCGGCTTCATGGTGTCCACGGAAAGCGGGAGGGGCGCGCGTTTCGCCAGCTCTTCCACCACGGGAACGACCCGTTCGAGTTCGTCTTCGAGGGAAACCGGCGCGGCCCCCGGGCGCGTGGATTCGCCGCCGATGTCGAGGATGTCGGCGCCGTCACCCACGAGCCGGAGCGCGTGCGCGACAGCGGCGGAGGTGCCGAGGAACTTTCCGCCATCAGAGAAGCTGTCCGGGGTGACGTTGACGATGCCCATCACCAGCGGGCGTGTACCGAGGTGCAGAGTGCGGTCGCGGAGGTGCCACTGAAGGATCATCACAGAAGAGTCTATCCGCAGATCGCGCGGGTGGCACAGATGAGGGCGTCGGAAGACGAAGGGGCTTCCCGACTCCTCACCTGGGCCGCCTACGGATAAACGCCTCTGCCCTCAGCCATTACTTGACCTTCTTGGCCAGTTCCGCTTCGATCGCCTTCGTGACCTCCGGGGCGTCCGGCTTGGTCCGCGGGGCGAACCGGGCCACCACCTTGCCATCGCGCCCGACGAGGAACTTCTCGAAGTTCCAGCTCACCTGTTCGACCTTGCCCTTGTTCGGGGTGGCTTCGACCAGCGTCTTGTAGAGCGGCACCTGCTTCTCGCCCTTCACCACCACCTTTTCCAGCATCGGGAAGGTGACCTTGTACTTGGTGCTACAGAACTTCTTGATCTCCGCGTTGCTGCCGGGCTCCTGCGCGCCGAACTCGTTCGCCGGGACGCCGATCAGCACGAACCCTTCCTTCTCGTACTTCTCGTAGAGCGCCTGGAGGGCGGTGTACTGCGGCGTCAGCCCGCACTCGCTGGCGACGTTCACGAACAGGACCACCTTGCCCTTGTACTTCGACAGCTCGACCTCTTTGCCGTCGATGTCCTTCATCTTGTATTCGAGCGGGCTGCTCACCTTCTTGTCCTCCGCGTGACCGACGAGAGCGAACCCGGCGACGGCGGCAACGGTCGCGACCAACAGCGCCTTCATGCGAGACCTCGGTGTGAAAAGTGGAACGGGCGGGGCCTAGTGTAGACGGCGGGGCGGTCGGGTGCTATTCACCGCGCCGGTAAATCGGGAACGCTCCCCGCCGGTACTGGGTGAACGCAATGGCCAAGCGACTGAGTTTCGGGGCGCTTTTCGCGCTCGTGGCGGGTCTGCCGCTCGGGTGCAGCAACGCCCCGGTGGCGGGGTTCCTCGACAACTGCTTCCCGAGTAAGGCGCGGGCCGACGCGCCGACGAACCCCGGCCCCTCCGTTGAGCCGGGCGGGGGGGCGCCGGCGCCCAAGCCGAAATCGGATGCGCCGCTGCCGCCCCCGGACCTCGGGACGCCGTGAGCCCGTTTCAACCTTCGAGCGCCTTCGGCAACTCGCCGCTGTAGCTGGCCCACAGCGCGTCCACCGGGTGCGCGCACCACACGCCGGGGGCGAGCGCCTTCAGGTGCCGGGTGATCTGCATCAGGCACCCGACGTTGCCCGTGAACAGTGCTTTTGCGCCGGTCCCGGCGATGTTCGCGGTCTTGCGCGTGCCCAGGCGGTCGGCCATTTCGGGTTGGGTCAGGTTGTAGCTGCCCGCGGCGCCGCAGCACAGTTCGCTTTCCGGGAGGGGGACCAGTTCCAGGCCCGGGATCAGTTCGAGCAACTGGCGCGGCTGCTTGAAGATCTGCTGGGCGTGCCGCAGGTGGCACGCATCGTGGTAGGTGGCCTTGATGTTCAGCGGGTGCTTGGGCCGCACCGGTCCGAGTTCCATGAGGAACTCGCTGATGTCGCGCACCTTGCTCTGGAACCGCGCCGCGGCCTCGGCGTGCGGGGTCGCGTGCATCATGTGCGCGTAATCTTTGAGCTGATACCCGCACCCGGCCGCGTTGGTGATGATCGCGTCCACGTCCTTGAATTTCTCGGCGCGGGTGGCCCCGAAGGCGTCGCAGTTTTGCGCCGCGAAGTCGCGGGCCGGGCCTTCGTGTGCCGCGTGGTAGTGCAGCGCGCCGCAGCACCCCTGGGTGCGCGGGACCCACACCTCGCACCCGTTCGCCTGGAGCACCTTCGCGGTGGCGTAGTTCGTTTCGGGGTACAGCGCGTCCGCGACGCACCCCAGGAATAGCGCGACCCGCGCCCGCTTCGGGCCGATCGGTTCGAGCACCTCCGGGAGCTGCCCGTAGTGCGGTTTCAGCTCCGGGAGCATCCGCTTCATGTTGCGGAGCGACCCGGGCACCAGCCCCATGATGCCGCTCTTCTCGGTGAGCCAGTCCAGACCGGTCCACTGCATGAGCCTCGCCGGCGCGAGTGACGCCCGGTTGCGCCACCGGTACGGGAACACGTGGAACAGCAGGAGCTTCTGGAGCGCGTTGAGGGACTGAACCTGGCGCTCCGGTTCGAGTTCGTTCATGAACTCGCGGAACGGTTCCAGGATGCGCCCGTACTGCACCCCCGAGGGGCACGCGGTCTCACACGCCCGGCAGTTGAGGCACAGGTCGAGGTGCCGCTTCACGTCGTTGTCGAGCGCGAGGGTGCCGTCGATGACGCCGCGCATGAGGTAGATGCGCCCGCGGGGCGAATCGGCCTCGTTCGAGGTCTCGACGTAGGTGGGGCAGCTCGCGGTGCAGAGCCCGCAGTGGACGCAGTCGAGTACGAGTTCGTAATCGACGTTCGGCCCGTGCGAGCCGGTCCCGTGCCCGTGCGGCGGGGCGGGGATCGGCCCGCCGGTCGCGGTGGGGGCGGTGACGTTCGCGGAGAGGACCGGCAGCGACGTCCGCTGGGCCTCGGAGTCGGCCAGTTTGGGAGTGGGAGCGGCCATATCGTTAAGTGTTCCCCGGGTGGCGCTGCGCTGACCCGGGGCTGTGGGATGCAACCCCTTCGGGGTAGAAGACCACGGGTTTGTACCCCGAAGGGG
>DASWYH010000525.1:0-7566 GCA_036405095.1 Gemmata sp.
TCCGCGAGTTCGAGGCGCGCAACGCCGACGAGTTGTACGACGCCGTGCGGGCGATTAACTGGTCCGACTGGATGACCCCGGACCACACGCTCGCGGTCGATTGTAACGTGCGCGATTCGGGGCTCACACACTCGCAGTTCGCCGCGCGCCGGGTGAAGGACGGGATCTGCGACCAGTTCCGCGAGCGCGCGGGCCGGCGCCCCAGCGTCGACGTGGAACAGCCGATGATCGGGCTGAACCTGCACGTTTCTCGAAACCGCGCCGTACTCAGCCTCGATAGCTCGTGGTCGTCGCTCCACAAGCGGGGCTACCGTCCGATCCAGACCATTGCCCCGCTGAACGAGGCACTCGCGGCCGGACTGCTCCTCCGTGCCAACTGGGACCGGTCGGTGCCGCTCGTCGATCCCATGTGCGGGTCGGGGACGTTCTGCATTGAGGCCGTGTGGATCGCGCTGAACCGCCCGCCCGGTCTGACCCGCAAATGGTTCGCGTTCCAGGGGTGGCCCGACTTCGACCGCGCCCTGTGGAACGCGATCCGCGACGACGCCCGCGCCGCGGTGCTGAAAGCGCTGCCCGCGCCGATCTGCGGTTCCGACGTGCGCGCGGACGCCATCGGCCTGGCACAGATGAACGCTCGCGGCGCCGGGGTCGGGAACCTACTGACCCTGCAAAAGCTCGAGCTGCGCGAGGCGCGCCCGCCGTCTGACGTACCCGGGGTGCTGATCTGCAATCCGCCCTACGGGGAGCGCATCGGTGAAGAAGAAGAGTTGATCGGGCTGTACGCGCGGATCGGCGCCGTCGCGAAGGAGTTCTGGCCCGGGTGGCGACTGCTGGTGTTCACGAGCAACACAATGCTGGCGAAGAAGGTCGGGCTGAAGGTGGTTCACAAGGAGCCGTTCTTCAACGGCTCGCTGGAGTGCTTCCTGTGGGAGTTCGCCACGGGGCGGTGAACGCGACCGGCGAACCGATGCATGAGCGCAACTCTTTTTCATCCCTGTGACTTCGTGTGAAAACGGTGACACGCTTACCTGAAACGAGGCCGCGCGGGCACTCCGTTGCCCGACAGTGTGCGATCTGACACAGGCACCACTGCACGCGAGTTGTGGGCGTGTGAGCTTGTGGACGGAGACGCAATCGGGCTCTTCAGTTCGGTACGAGAGTCGGGTACAGTTCGTTACGTGAAAGGTAGCGCGGCCCCGTGAGCCCGTTCTCACCGGCGCGATGAAACCCCATGCCCGGCCATAGGGGGCGGAGGGCCAGGAGCCGTGTCGCGTGTGGGCGAACGGTTGATACTTGGTGCGAGCGACCTAGGCATGGGGTGAGGTGGCAGGCCTCGCCGCGGCCGGTGCGATGTTTGCGGTAGCCGCACTCAACCGGTGGTGTCGCTCACGCTCCCGGATGTGCGGCGGGGGCGCGGGTCCGGGGGCAAGCGCGGAACCGAGGAACCGTGTCGCAGGCCGAACCGGGCGTTGCACCAGATCTGTCACTGCCATCGGATTCGGGACGAATCGCTGCTCGGGACGGGACGGTGCAGGTGAGCTTATTGTTCGACCACCGAAGGTGAGACCGGATGCGCGAAGTTGTTACGTGCAGCTTTCTCAACGTCCTGTTCTTCGCCATCTGGGTTGGGGTGCCGACCATCTCGCCCGAGGCAGAGAGGCAACTCCCACGGGCGTTCGGCAACCGGCCATTCGGGTTTCCAGCGCAACGTGTTGTGTTCTGGGTCATGAGTTTCCTCTATCTGCCGTTTATCCCGGTCGTGTGCAGCGTCATGCGATTGGGACCTGCACAGGAGGAGATGCAACGATGTGCTCGCAACCACGAGTGGGAGCGATTCGAATTGCTCGCAGAACAGCATCGTGTGCTCTGGCGGTGGGCGCTGTTCGGCGTGGTCTACTTCATTACGCTCTTGGGCAGTTGGATCGTTTGGGCCGAGGTGCGTGCGCTGTAACAGCCGCGCCGAACGGGGCGCGGCACCGGACCGCTGTATAATCCGGAGTTGGCCAACCGTGTCGCGGCGTGCCCTCCCGTGAGCATGTTCGGCCCGCAGGCGCTCCGCAGAAGGAAGCTTCACCGTCCCCAGCGCCGCCGAGCATTCCTTGCCATCGGACAATTCGCGCCGGAGTGGTGGGGGCCCTGACTACCTGCGCAATCAGTGCCGCCGCCACGGTCATGGCTATCCGCAATACCCTACCGAGGGGCCAGATTTCCGGTGCATTCCTGTTCGTATTCGTCACTGATTGATATACTGATTGGTCCGGTAAAGTTGATACTCGGCAAAAGAGGGGGCTCCGAAATGGGCAACCATCTGAAGGGGTGCAGTTGCCGGCGGTATCGGAGCGGCATGCATTCCAAGTACGGGAGCAGGTTGCTCAAGAAGGTCATCCGCAGTATTCGCCGCGCGGCCAAGCGGGCGTTACGGCCAGGTGAGGAGCCACCGCCGTGCCAGCCTCGCGGTTACACGGATTGAAACAATCCCAGACGAGCCGAGGACGAACGGGCACGACACCGACCAGCAGGAAAAGGGACGACTCGCACGTTCGCCCTCAACCACGGGAAGGTCGAGCCGGTGCAACTCACGGAGCGGCCTTCCAGGGTCAACCGGATCCCGTCCGAGCAGAACAAAAATAGTGGTTGGTTCGTCCTGTGGTAATGCGGGCAAAGGGAGCGGGGAGTCAGCGCGGACGAATGGTCACTTCGGGCTTGGTGCATTCGCCCACGCTCTTGATTCCGGTTCGTCTTAGAGCGCGCGAAGACCCGCGATCCCCAGCGCCGCGAGCAACAGCACCGTGCCCGCGCACCCGGTACGGACCCGCGGGCCGTCCTCGTCTTCGGGCGGCAGTTCTAACACCTCTTGCTCGTCGGGGATCTCTTCCAGATGGAGTTCCGCTTCGGGCAGTTCTTCGCCGGGTGATGCGTCCCATAACCCGGCGTCGCCGTGCGGAGCGTCGGCCAGGGTGACCGCGTCCACTGCCGAACGGGTCGGCGCCGCGGTCGCCAACGGTGCGAGGCGCTCCCGCACCTCCGCTGCGGACCCGGGCCGGGCGCCCGGCGTCTTCGCCAACAGGTGATGAACGATGCGCCGCAGCTCGGGCGGCGCGTGGTCCAGCGCCGGCGGTTTCGCCGTTCGGTGCCTCTGCATCTTCTCTTTTGTCGTGGCCGCGGGGAAAGGCACCGCCCCGGTGAGCGCGAGCACCATCGAGCAGCCCAGACCGTACAGGTCCGCCGGCGGGCCGACGGCCGCGGCGTTCCGCGCTTGCTCGGGCGCGAGGTAATCCATCGTGCCCACCACGTAGCCGCGCCCGCCCACGATGGTGGGGTCGTCGGGCAGCGGGTCGCCGGGGGCGAAGGCGAGCCCGAGATCGAGCACTACCGCTCGCCCGTCCGGGCGCACCATGATGTTCCCGGGCTTGACGTCCCGGTGAACCAGCCCGCGCGCGTGAACGTGGGCCAGACCCGCGGCCACGTCGGCGAAGATACGAGCCGCTTCACCCGCGGGAAGCGGGCCGCTGTCGAGCACGAGTTGCCGCAGCGTGCGCCCCGGGATGTACTCCAGCGCGAGGAAGTGAACCGCGTCGATCTCCCCGGCCGCGAGCGTGCGAACGACGTTCGGGTGACCGACGCGCCGGCCGAGTTCCATTTCCCGCCGGAACCGCGCGAGGATACGCGAATCGTGGGCCGTCTTGCGGTGCGGGAGCAGCTTGAGCGCGACCAGTTCCGTGTCCCCGAGGGCCTCGGACTGGCGCCGGTCGCGGGCGAGGTAAACGACGGTGCCCATGCCCCCGCGGCCGAGCGGCGCCAGGATCGAATACGGGCCGAGAACCAGCCCCTGCCACAGCCCCCGGAGGAGCTTGTCGGCTTGGTAGTGCGTCAGCACCCCCGATTTGACAAGCGCATCAGCGAACGCGCGCGCGGGAGCCGACGGGTAACGGGCCGCGAGCCGGTCGAGGTCGGGCGGGTCGATCAGCCGGCTCTGGCGCAGGGTCGCCAGGAACTTCGCGAGCGGCGGGTCGGCGGTCATCCCGCTCATGATAGCGATTCTTGGAGCGCGTCGAGTTGCTCGCGGAGCCGGCGCACCGCATCGGTGTCCAGTTCGGTCGTCGCGCCCATCGCCGGCGCGAGCAAGGGGCGCGGCGCGGTGGTGCGGTCCTCGACCACGCGGTGCGGCCCGGCGTGGACCTGGTCGCACCGGGTGGCGCGGACCAGGTCGGCGACGTTCTCCGGGCGCACGCGCCCCGCCGGGAGTATTTCGATCTGCCAGCCCGCGTGCTGGACCAGCGCCGCGAGGTGCGTGGTGCCCGCTTCGGCCGTGGTCGCGCCCCCGCTGGTCAGCACCCGCTCGAACCCCAACTCGATGAGTTCGTCGAGGGCCGAGAGCGGGTCCGGGAGGAAGTCGAACGCGCGATGGAACACCGCCTTGCCGTGGGCCGCTTCGACCAGCGCCCGGCATTGGTCGCGGTGGATGCGCCCGGCCCCGGTGAGCGCAGCGAACACGACCCCGGCGGCCCCTTCGTTGATGAACATTTCTGCGTCGTCGAGCATCACCGCGAACTCGGTGTGCGTGTACGCGAATCCGCCGGGCCGCGGGCGAATGAGCACGTAAACGGGCGCCGTTTGGCGGGTGACCGCGCGCACCGAACGGAACAGCCCCAGCGAGGGGGTCAGCCCGCCGACGGAGAGCCCGCTCGACAGTTCGAGCCGGTCCGCACCGGCGGAAACGGCACCGGCCGCGTCCTGTGGCGTGGTGACCGCGATTTCGAGGGTCAAGCACCGCGGCCGGGCGACGGTGTAGCGGCTGTCGCGCCTTGCGAGTTCGGTGAGCAGCCCGCCGATGCGGCGCGCGGCGGCTTCTCCGGACGCGACCGCGGCGTCAACGGGGTCAGCGAGCGAAGCGCTGAACCCGTCCCCGGCGATCACCGCGCTCAGGTCGCGCAGCACCGCACACGGGAGCCGCACCGGCGTCAGCGGGCGCGCCCACTTCCATCGGTGTACCCAGACCTGATCGGGGGCACACGGTTCGCCCACCCACGGCGCGAGGCGCGGGAGGAGCAACTCGATGAGCCCCGCATCGGGTTCGTGCTGGTGCGCCTCGGACCAGTCCGGGCGCGCGAGCGCGGTGACCGCGCCGGCGATCGGGGACACCTCGCGCAGGTGGTTATTGATGACCCATTCCAGCGGCCCGTCGCCGAGCCACACCCCGCCGGGTTGGAGCCCGCCCGCGCCCGTAAACAGCCCGGACACGGCGACGCACGGCGCGTAGGTCACGGCGCGGAGCGCGTACCGCAGTTCGTCGGGGATCGTGATCCGGTTCCGTTCGAGCAGTTCGAGTGTCTGGGGCACCGGCGGCGTGAGCACGAGCGCGTTCGCGCTCACGGTGGTCTCCATGCCGTCGCGGAGCGAGCGCGTGTGAATGCGCCAACCGTCGTCGGTGCGCTCCAGCCGTTCGGCCAGCGTGTGGTCGCGGAAGTCGAGCTGGTCCGCGTGGGCCGTGAGCAGCCGGAACGCGAGTTCGCGCATCCCGTTGGCCGCAGTGAGACCGGTCACCTCGTCGCCGGCACGTTCGCCGGCGGCCCCGACGCGCCCGATGGTGCGCCGGGCGAACAGCGCCGGGCCGGGGAGCTCCTCGTCCAGTTCCGCCGCGCGGCCGTCGGCTCGGGAGCGGTCCGCCGGTTCCCGCGCGTAGAGGGCGGGCGGCCCGAGATCGAACCGGGCCTTACTTTTGTCGCCGAGTTCGACCGTGCGCGTACACATGCGCCCGCCCGCGTGCCGGCCCTTGTCGATGACGACGACCTCCGGCGGCGACGCGAGCGAGAGCAGCCGGTGTGCGGCCGTGAGGCCCGCGAGTCCGGCCCCGATGATGGCGACACGGGGCGTCACGGCTTGGCCCACTCCCGGCTCACCCTCTCGGCCTCGGCGAACACCCGCATCAGGTTCCCGCCGAGCACCTTGTGAATCTGCTCCTTCGTGTACCCGCGGTCCAGCATGAGCTGGGTGATGAGGGGGTAGCACGACACGTCGCTCATCTGGGTGGGCAGCTTGGGGACGCCGTCGAAGTCCGAGCCGATGCCCGCGCAGTCGATCCCGGCGACCTTCACGATGTGGTCGATGTGGTCCACGATGTTGCGCACGTCGCCCGCCGGGTAGTCGTTCTCCTTGGCCCACGCTCGGAAGGCGTCGCGGTACTTCGCGTCGTCGTCGGGGAACTGCTTCTTCAGTTCGCGGCCCTTCTCGAACATGAGCTTCATGGCCCGCGCGCCCTCGGGCGTCAGGAACCCGCTGTAGAAGTTGACCATCACGACGCCGCGGTTCTCTTTCACGAGCTTCAGCACGTCGTCGGGGACGTTCCGCACGTGGTCGGCGACCGCGCGGGCCGACGAGTGCGAGAAGATCACCGGCGCCTTCGTCACCTTGAGCGCGGCCCTCATCGTCTCGGGCGAAACGTGCGAGAGGTCCACCAGCATCCCGAGCCGGTTCATCTCCCGGACGACGTTCACCCCGAACGGTGTGAGGCCGTGCGCTTTGGGCACGTCCGAACACGAGTCGGCCCAGTCGAGCGAATCCGAGTGCGTGAGGGTCATGTACCGCACGCCCAAGCGGTAATAGTTGCGCAGAATGGGGAGCGAGTTGTCGATGCTGTGGCCGCCCTCGACGCCGATCAGGCACGCGATCTTGCCCTTCTTCCGGATGCGGAGGATGTCCTCGGTGCCGGAAGCCATTTCAAAGGTATCGGGGTAGCGGCGGACCATCTCGTGAATGATGTCGATCTGCTCCAGGGTCATTTTGACCGCGGTCCCGTTCTTCGCGGTGGACGAGGGCACGAACGCGCTCCAGAACTGTGCCCCGACGTTCCCCTTCTTGAGCCGCTCGATGTCGGTGTGTAACTTCTTTTGCGGCTTCGTGAGGTCGATGCTTTTGAACCCGGGGCCGTCGTTCTCGCGGAGCTCCCACGGGAGGTCGTTGTGCCCGTCGATCAGCAGCGCTGCGTCGTGGATCGCTCGCGCCTCCTTCGACACGACGACCCTTTTGGGAGTTGGGGGCGGGTCACCGGCAGGTGTGCGCGGGAGCGCGACGGCGAGGGCGAGCGCCACCGGTACGAGAGCGGAGCGGAACATGCGAAATCGGCTCGCGTGCGGATTGGTGAAGCGGAGAGGGCGCTATCACCATACCCGAGAGAGCCGACGCGGGCAAACGCGCTGCGCCTACTGCGAAGCGCGCGCGGCGAGGTCGCGTTCGAGGAGGGCGGTGTAGAGCGGCTTCCCGCCGAGTTCCCCGGCCACGATTTCCGACGCCAGGCAGGTCGCCAGGAGCGGTAACACGAGCGTGTAGCAGCCCGACATTTCGACCATCAGGAGGATACCGGTTACGGGCGCGCGGACGCTCCCGGTGAGCAGGCCCGCCATGCCGAGCACGACGCACACCGGGAGCAGCGGACCCGCCGCCGGCAACAGGCTACAGACCGCTCCCATTTGTGCTCCCATGACCAAGAGCGGGGAGAACAGCCCGCCGGCGGCCCCGGTGGCGTAGCTCGCGAGTGTGAGCGCGGCGCGCACGGCGATCAGGGCCAGG
>DASWYH010000526.1:0-9988 GCA_036405095.1 Gemmata sp.
CCGGTAGTTGTTGCACTTCGACGGGTAACCGTCCCAGTCGGACGTGATCATCGAGCACACCATGTAGCTGATGAAGCGGTCCATATCGAGCAGCTTTTCGAGCTTCTCGAACCGCTTCTGCTGGTTGGGTTCGTGGACCGCGGCCCAGAGCGCTTTCAGGTCGGCGCGGTCCTTCACGTCGTTCTTGCCCGAGTTCAGTTCGAGGGGCTGGTCGATCTCGCGGCAGAACCCGCCGTCGTAGAAGTTGCCGTTGCTGCTCCCGAAGTTCTGCTTCAGGAACAGTTTGTCGTAGCCCTCTTTGAGGTAGTACAGCCCGCGCTTGCGGCCGTTGAGGGTGAGCGTCGCGTGGGTCACGTGCGCCGCCGGGACGCCCGCGGCGCGGAAGATGTCGCCACAGATCAGCTCGGAGAGGTAGCTCCCGTCCTGGACCGAGTTCGCGAGGTGGAACTTTTCCAGCCCCCGGAACCGCTGCGCGTCGGTGAACTTATCGACGTTCAGGGTGAGCCCCGGTTTGTCGTCGAAGTTGCGGTAACTGCCGACCGCGCCTTTCAGGTGGATGCCCACATCGACGTACTCGTTCTTCCCGTCCTTGACGAGGCACTTCACGTACTTCCGCGGCTCGCGCTGGAGCGACTCGGTTTCCTTCTTGTCGAGTGTGATGACGAGGTCGAGCACTTGCGGTTTGCGGAACAGCGCGTCGCGGTCGGTGATGACCCGCGGGGCCGGGGCCGGCTCGGCGGCGGGCACCGGCGCGAGCGCGAAGGCACCAGTACCGAGGACGACGGCCAATACGATTCGCTTCACTGTGAGCTCCGAGGCGTGGCGGTCAGCGTGCCCCGATTGTAGCCCGACACGCACGCCAACCACAAGGTTGTGCTAAGAGAACCGGAGCTCCAAAGGCCCGTTGAGAAGCACCTGGCCGTTCCGCTCTCGGCTGTGCGGTGAACTCGGCACCGGTGACAGCGTGCGCCCTTGCGCCTACCGTAACGGTTCCGCTGCCGCGCCGACGAGGTGGACCGTGCCCGCATCGTCCATACCCGTGTTGCCCAAACGGATTCCCCACGGGCCGCACCCGCCCGCCGCCGTTCGGGTGTCGCCCCTTTTGGTTGAGGCCGCCGGCACCGAAACCGACGCGGTCCTGGCGAAGCTGGGTGCCGCGAGAACCGGGCTCTCTCAAGACGAGGCCATGCGGCGCTTGCGGGGGTACGGGCCGAACGTCGTCGCCCGCGACGAGCGCCACCCGCGCGTCGTGCTGCTCCGCAAGGCGCTGGCCAATCCGCTCGTGGTTCTGCTCGTGGTCCTATCGGGCGTTTCGTTCGCGTCCGGCGATCTCCGGGCCGGAGGCGTCATCCTCCTGATGGTGCTTCTCGGGGTCTTGGTGCGGTTCGTGCAGGAGGCGCGCGCGAACTCGGCCGCGGCCGCGCTCCGGGCGATGATCAGCGTTCACGCGACCGTGCTCCGCGACGGCCAACCGCGCGAGGTGCCGATCGCGGAGCTGGTGCCCGGGGACGTGGTCGAAATTGCCGCCGGGGATATGATCCCGGCCGACGTTCGGCTGCTCGCGTGCAAAGACCTGTTTCTGGTCCAGGTCAGTTTGACCGGGGAGTCGTATCCGGTCGAGAAGTTCGCCGCGCGCGAGGCCCCCGCCGGGCGGTCCCCGTTGGAACTCTCGAACGTGTGCTACCTCGGCACCAGCGTCGAGAGCGGTTCCGGCACCACGGTCGTCGTGTCCACGGGACTGACCACGTTTCTCGGCAGCATCTCCACCGCCCTCGCGGAAGCGCCCACCCCGACGGCCTTTGACCGGGGCATGACGAAACTCACTTGGCTGATGATCCGCTTCACCTTCGTAATGGTCCCGTTGGTGTTCGTCATCAACGGTGTGACCAAAGGCGATTGGGCCGAAGCGTTCTTCTTCGCGCTCGCGGTCGCGGTTGGGATGACGCCCGAAATGCTGCCCATGATCGTTGCGGTGTGCCTCTCCAAAGGGGCGCTCGCGATGGCCCGCAAGAAGGTGGTCGTGAAGCGCCTGAACGCGATCCAGAACCTGGGCGCGATGAACATCCTGTGTACCGACAAGACGGGAACGCTGACCCAGGACCGCATCATCCTGGAAAAGCACTGTGACGTGACTTTGAAGGAGGACGACGAGGTGCTCGTGCTCGCGTACCTCAACAGTCACTTCCAGACCGGGCTGAAGAACCTCATGGACCGGGCCATTTTGGCGCACACGGAGGTTCACACGCACCCCTCGTTCTCGGGGTACGCGAAGGTCGATGAGATCCCCTTCGATTTTTCGCGGCGGCTCATGTCGGTGGTCGTGAGGACGCCCGCCGGGGCGCACCGGCTCGTCTGCAAAGGGGCGCCGGAAACGGTCTACGCGCGGTGCACCAGCTTCGAACTGGACGGCGAGATCCGGCCCGTTAACGACATGATCCGTGCGGACCTCAAGGAGGAGTTCGACCAACTCAGCGCCGACGGGTTCCGGGTTGTCGCGGTGGCGTACCGCGATCTGCCCCCGCAACCGGCCTACTCGAAGGCCGACGAGCAGGGTCTGACCCTGCGCGGGTACGTGGCATTCCTCGATCCGCCCAAGGAGAGCGCCCGCGCCGCGCTCGCTGCGCTACAAACGGGCGGCGTGGCGGTTAAGGTGCTCACGGGCGACAACGAACTCGTGAGCCGCAAGGTCTGTCGGGAGGTCGGCATCGGAACGGACCACGTTCTTTTGGGTACCCAGGTGGAAGGGATGTCCGATGCCGAGTTGACGGAAGCCGCAACGAAGGTGACGCTCTTCGCGCGGCTGTCCCCTGCGCACAAGCGGCGCGTCATCGAGTGCCTCCAGGGCGCCGGGAACGTGGTGGGGTTCCTCGGCGACGGGATCAACGACGCCCCGGCGCTCCGGGCGGCCGACGTGAGCATCTCGGTAGACACCGCCGCGGACATCGCGAAGGAGTCCGCCGACGCGATCCTGATGGAAAAAGACTTGCTCGTGCTGGAGGAGGGCGTTCGCGAAGGGCGGAAGGTATTCGCAAACATCGTGAAGTATGTCCGGATGGGTGCAAGTTCCAACTTCGGAAACATGTTCAGCGTTCTGGGCGCCAGCGCGTTCCTGCCGTTCGTCCCGATGACCCCGATCCAGATTTTGACGAACAACCTGCTCTACGACCTCTCGCAGGTCGCGATCCCGACCGACGATGCGGACCCGGAGCAGGTAGCGCACCCGCGCCCGTGGTCGATGGGTGCGATTTCCAACTACATCTTGTTCATCGGGCCGTGTAGCTCGGTTTTCGACTACGTTACATTCTTCTCGGTGCTGTACGGGTTCGGGTGCTGGAACCCGGCGAAGGCGTCGCTGTTCCAGACCGCGTGGTTCGTGGAATCGCTGCTGACGCAGACGCTCATCATCCACATCATCCGCACGAACCGGCTCCCGTTCTTTCAGAGCCGGGCGAGTTGGCCCCTGATCGCGACCACGGTGACTGTCATGGTAATCGGGGCATCCTTGCCGTTTTCGCCGGTCGGGCCGGTGCTCGGGTTTACTCCGCTCCCGCCCCTCTATTGGCCGCTCCTTGCGCTCATTCTTCTGGGCTACAGCGCACTGACGCAGGCCGTGAAAACCTGGCTCTTGCGGAAGGGATGGGTCGCCGGTTAGGGTGCCCCAGCTCCTTTTTGATTACTTGAACGGCTCGGTGCTGACTTCCACTTTCCCGATCACGAACGGCACCGACTGCTCGGGGCGCAAGGTGAAGTCGTAGCCCCACATCTTCGAGAAGCACGCGCCGCTCACGCGCCAGGTGTGTGTCTGCCAGCCGTCGCCTTTCGTGGCGCCGAACCACGTTCCCGTGTTCACATAGGGCGAGCGGCCCTGACTGTCTGCGACCTCGTACAGGAGGTTCATCCCGACGTTCCCGGCGGCGACCCGGCGCACCGTGGCGCGGACGTAATACTCCTTTGTGGTGAACGACGCGAACGACGGGTGAACGTAAAAGCTCACCGGGTGCGTGATGTCGCCCGGGACGAGAATTCCGGTCGAACCGTCCGGGAACCGGACCGTCGGGCAACTCCCGCGGCGCACCTGGGCGATGCCGCTTTGCGGTTCGGGGGCGCCCGGCGCGCAACTCACCACCTTTGCGCCGGAGTGGGCGCCGCCCCACGGGAAATTCTTGGTGGCGTTCGCCTCGGCCTGCTTCACGATGTCGGCGGGAATCCCGGTGACGAGGACCGGTGTATCGGTGAGTTCAATGGGTTGGTTCGCGGCGCGTTTTGCTACGGTTCCGTCAACGATGTCGGTAACGGTGGCGTCCGCGCCGAACGTCACGGACTTGTCATTCCGCCCCGCGGGCATCCACGCGACGAGAACCGGCCCGCCCTTGCCCTCGAACACGAACCCGTACCCGCGCCCGCCCTGACCCAGCGCGAGCCAGCCCCGATACACCGGCTTGGGGCCGAGTGCGGACACCAGTGCCTTGAATGCCCCGTAGGAGGCGCGCGGCGTGCCGGCCCGGTTCAGCAGCCCGAACCCGGCGTCCTCGCCCACGGGGTCGCGCGCCTCGAACCACTGCACCTTCGCGATGCCCTGCGCCAGCGACATGGTGTAGAGCTTCGCGAGCGCCTTGGCCGCGTCCCGCTCGGTCACGGTGTGCCCCTTCTTCGATTCGATCCGGTGCCCGATTTCGGTGACCCAGATTTCGGCGCCGGCGCGCTCCGGGGCGCTCGTTTTCAGCCCGTCGCGGAGCAACTTCGACATCCACAGGAACGGGACCTCGCCGTCCGGATCGGCGAGCCCGTCCGCGATCTCGTAGGGGTGGATGCAGAGGTAATCGAAGCTGTTCGGTTTGCCGGCCTGCGCCATCGCGAGCGCCGTTTGGTGCAAGTACGGGGCGTCGAAGCTGGCGACGCTCAGCCCGACCCGCGCGTTCGGATCGGCTTTCTTGGCCGCGGCGTAGGTGGCGACTGCCAGCTTGGCGTAGTCGGCGGTGGTGTGCTTCCCGTCGTTGAACCCGCCGTTGCCCTCGTTCCACACCTCCCAGTAGCGCACGTGCGGCTTGTACCGCCCCACAACCGCCGAGACGTAGTTCGACCAGTCGTCGAGGTGATCGACCGGGAACGTGTGCCCGCCCTTCGCGCCGTGCGCGGAGCCCATCAGGACCGCGTTGAGTTCGAGCTTGTTGTCAGCGGCCGACTTCACCAGTATGTCGCCGGCGTCCCACTTCCATTCGCCCTTCTTCGGCTCGAAGGTGCGCCACTCGGGGAAGAGGCGCACCGTGTTGACCCCCGCTTCGGCCATTTTGGGGAACCATTCGGTGTGATCGCGGTACGCACTGGCGGACGAACTCACGCCCCACGGGGTCACGGGCGGGGATTGTTTGGGCGCTTCCGGTTGAGCAGAAACGGAACCGGCCCCGAGGGCCGCGACCGCGCACACCAGGGCGCGGGTACACAGGGAACGGAGGCGCATCGAAAAGCTCCGGGGGAGGGGCAGCTCGAACCGGCTACCGGGGCACGAATTGCCCCTCGTTGGTGGGCGCTCGACAGTGGGCCGGTGGCGGTTTAGGATCGCGGGGCGTGGCGCGTTCGGGTGGTCAGTATACAGGCAACCGATGGACCGATTGATTCACTGGCTGCGGGACGCGCCGCTCGGGCAGGCGGTCGCGGTTCTCCTCGTCGAAAACGTGCTCGTGTTCCTCCTCGCGCTGCTTCTCGGGCACGGGCTCATCAGGCGCTTCGCTCACCGGCGAGTCGCCCTCCCGGCGCCGCCGCTGGCGCGGCTCGAAGTCGCGGTGGCGGCGAGCAACGTACTCCTCAACACCGTTGTCACCTTGATCGGCCTGTTCCTCTGGCGCGCGGGCGTTGTGACCTTCCGCACCGATACCGGACTTTGGGCCGTACTGGACGTGTTCGTCCTGCTCCTCGTGATGGATTTCGCGATGTACTGGCTGCACCGGACCGCCCACCACCGGTTGCTGTACCCGATCCTTCACCGGTTGCACCATGTGTTCGACCGGCCCCGCCCGCTCACGCTGTTCGTGCTGAACCCGGTCGAGAACATCGCGTTTGGCGCCTTGTGGCTCGTGGTGATTGTGCTGTACCCGGCGTCGTGGGTCGGCATGTCGGTGTACCTGGCGCTGAACGTGCTGTTCGGCACGATCGGGCACCTCGGCGTCGAACCGCTGCCGCCGGGGTGGGCACGGGTGCCGGGGCTGCGGAACGTCGCCGGGAGCACGTTTCACGCGCGGCACCATCAGAACCTCGCGTGCAACTTCGGGTTCTACACCCTGATCTGGGACCGGCTGTTCGGCACCCTCGGCGCCGATTATTGGGACTCGTTCGGGGGCCTGCCGGGCGCCCGGCCCGACCTGTGATTTCGCCGGTCCGTATCATGTCCACGCCGCTCGGCGGGTTCGCCCGAACCTCACGCCCGTGTCGGTTCTCCACTATTTCGCGGGGTCCAGACCAAGGACTTCGCGCACGAGGGTTCAGCGATGGCGAAGAAGATCGAGGACATGGCGAAGTTCGCCAAGTTCTGCAAAGACATGGGGTTCATCTTCCAGTCTTCGGAAATCTACGGCGGGATCAACGGGTTCTGGGACTACGGTCCGCTCGGGGTGGAACTGAAGCGGAACATCAAGGAGGCGTGGTGGCAGGACATGGTCCGCAACCCGCCCCCCGGGCCGGACGGCCAGGAGATCCGCATGGTCGGGCTCGACTGCGCGATCATCATGAACCCGAAGGTGTGGGTCGCGAGCGGTCATGTCGGCGGGTTCTCCGACCCGATGGTGGACTGTCTCAAGTGCAAGAAACGGTTTCGCGCCGACAAAGTCCAGTTCGCCTGTGCCATTGTTGACGGTGCCCCGCATGCCGTCTCGGTCGAGGCTGACAATACCACCGACGCGCAGCCGCTGCTCAAGGACAAGATCGCGAAACTGGACAAGAAGAAGAGTCCCATTGGGAAGGCACTGAAGGCGGCCCCGGAACTGGAGTTCCATGCCGCGGCGGCCCTGCCGGCGTCGTGGCCCCGCCCGTGCCCCTCCGACGACTGCGACGGCACGCTGACCCAGCCGCGGGCGTTCAACCTGATGTTCGAGTCGCACGCGGGGCCGATTGCGTCCGAAGAGAACAAGGTGTACCTGCGGCCCGAAACCGCGCAAGGGATCTTCGCCAACTACAAGAACGTGCTCGACTCCTCGCGGCTGAAGCTGCCGTTCGGGATCGCGCAAGTGGGGAAGGCGTTCCGCAACGAGATCAACCCGCGAAACTTCACCTTCCGGTCGCGCGAGTTCGAGCAGATGGAGATCGAGTTCTTCTGCCACCCGGACGAGTCGATGAAGTGGTATCAGTACTGGCGCGACCTGCGCAAGAAATGGTACAGCACGCTCGGCATCAAGAGCGACAACCTCGTCCCGCGCGAGCAGGGCAAGGAAGAACTGGCGCACTACTCGATCGGCACCACCGACATCGAGTACCTGTTCCCGTTCTCGGACGAACCGCAAGAGCTTGAGGGCGTCGCGCACCGCGGCAACTTCGACCTCTCGGCGCACGCGACGCATAGCGGCAAAGACCTGAAGTACTTTGACGAAGAGGGCTGGAACGCGCTGCTGACGGAACGGCTCGCGCCGTTCGCCGCGGACAAGGCCAGGCGCGAAGAGGAAAAGAAGAAGCTCGAAAAGGAGGAGAAGGCGCGGTTCTCGTTCGTCCCGCACGTGATCGAGCCTTCGGCCGGTGCGGACCGGTTCACGCTCGCGGTGCTGTGCGAAGCGTTCAGCGAGGACACGGTGCCGGACGCGAAGGGCGGCACGGAAACGCGGGTCGTGATGCGGTTCCACCCGCGGCTCGCGCCGATCAAGGCCGCGATCTTCCCGCTCGTCAACAAGGACGGCATGGACGAGGCCGCGCGCGAGCTGTACCGCTCGTTGAAGCCGCACTTCAACGTCGTGTACGACCAGAGCGGCGCCATCGGGCGGCGCTACCGGCGGCAGGACGAAGCCGGTACGCCGTTCTGCATCACCGTGGACGGCGACACCATCAAGGACGGCACCGTTACCATCCGCGACCGTGATACACTCAAACAGGAGCGGATTCCGAAAGAACGGGTGCGAGAGGTGCTTGCTCAGGCCCTCTCCCCCGTGTAAGCTCGTCGCACCGCGCAGCGCGTGAGATCGGGTTCTCACGCGCTGCGCGGCGGTTTTTCGGGGGCTCGCCCGTGAAGGTCCACGGCATCGATGACATGACGGTCGGGGAGTTGGTCGAGGCGGTCAACGAGGGCGGCCGGTTCGTGATCTTTCAGTACGCCATTTCCGTCGTCGTGATGAGCTTCAAGAACCCAACTGACATTCACTTCGTGCGGGCCGGTGAGGGAACATTCGGCAAGTCGATCGGCCCGACGATGGTCAGCTTTTTCCTCGGCTGGTGGGGGTTCCCGTTCGGCATCTTCTTCACCATCGAGTCGCTCTACGTCAACCTGACCGGCGGGCGCGACGTGACCGGCGACGTGATGCGGGCACTCCTGGCCGATGTCGATCGGCCGCCGGCCCGTCAGCTCAAGCCGTGGGAGCGCTAAACCGGAGGCGCGTGTGACCAGCGAAGAGCGCGGGTTCCTGGCCGCAATCAAGAAGAACCCGAAGGAGGCGACCGCCCGCGGCGCGTTCGCGGACTGGCTGGACGAACACGATCGCCCTTACGAAGCGATACTCCAGCGCGACGCCGCGGGGCTATCGGAGGTGTACTTCAAACTGCGCCGGAAGTCCGATGGCCTTTTCTCCGAAGGCTCAAACAAGCCGGGTGGGAAACACTGGTCCGCAAAAGGCAAGATGTGGCGGCAGTTGCAATTCTTGCGGGCGCACTTGCGAACTTACGTCGTGCTTCACCGCGGCCGGAGCGCTTTCACCCGGACCGAACTCAAGTATCACGACGACACCGCTTGGGACGACCTCGAAATCGTCGCCATTGAGGTGCGAGCAACGGTCGGGGCCGTGCTCCCGGTGACATGCCGGTTCGAACAAAGCGGGCCTATTGAGGTGAGCATTACCGAACCGCTGGGTGAGGCAACGCCGGACGCCTGAGCGCAAAACCGAGCGCCACGAAAGCTGTCGTGGCGCTCATCTTTCCAACTTACAGCAGCTTCAAGTGGTTCGTAATCCGTGCTCAATACGGCGTGAAGCAGGTTCCGTGTGCCCTTCAAATGCCGGCGCCTGGTTCTATCTGTTCGGTTCTCTGAGAACTCACCACTGAGCACTTGAAACTACTGGCCCTACTCCTTCGTGAATTTGTTCGGCGGCTCGGGCAGCGCCTTCAGAACGAACATGTTCTGCTTCTCTTTTGTCTTGAAGTCCTTCGGGGTCTCACCACCCGGCAGGGCGTAAATGAGTGTGACCGTTTCACCCTCCTTCTTGATTAACCCGGCCGCGGTCTCGTGTTTCGGCTCGCTGTTCTTCATGTTGATGGCCCACGGCGTCTTGCTCGTATCGAGAGCGTAAGTACACGAGAAGAACTCTTTGCGGTCCTTGTCCGTGCCGACGATCCGGTTGCCGGTGAACTGGACAACCGAGCCCCGGATTCGCTCTTCCGGAATCGGTGTCCCATCGTGCTCGCCGGATACGATCACGTAGCCCCGCGCCAGCCCTGCGGGACCCTGTTCCTCTTGCTTCTGATCGTCAGCGGTGCCGGGCGAAGTGGCCTGCATCATCACGGCGACAGCCGCCACAAAGGCGAGCGTCAAAAAGAAGGTGTTCATTGGTGTTGCTCCTGAATGTGCCGCTCCCGCGCGCCGTGCGAGAACACCCACATGGTACAGCAACCCATGTGCCGGTTCCGGTGCTAACCGTTCAACCGGTTCACCTTGGCACGGAGCAGGTGATCGATCAGCACGAGGGCCATCATCGCCTCGCCCATCGGGACGAACCGCGGGAGCAGACACGGGTCGTGGCGGCCCCGTACCAGAATTTCCGTCGGGTCGCCGGCGCGGGTCACCGTGCGCTGCGCGCGGGGGATG
>DASWYH010000527.1:0-2229 GCA_036405095.1 Gemmata sp.
CCGCACCTCCGGGGCCTTCGGCGCCGGGGTGACCGACGGGGCGACGCCCGGCAGCGGCCCGGTGGGCGGGGCGATCGGCGGCGCGCCCGGCGGCTGGGCCACGGCCGATGCGGCCAGGGCCGAACCCAGGATCAGTGCCGCAACCCCGCGAAACGATTTGCGCATCTCGGACTTCCTCCAGGCGAAGCGGGTGCCCCGTGTTCCCCCAAAGCGCGGGCACCGTGTTCTGCAAGGGCGTGGGTGATAACGCTGGGGTCCACCGGCGTCAAGACGGAAGCCGGGCCGCCTGCGCGTGTGCGCGTGTGGCGCTTGCGGGATCCGCTGCGGCCGGGTTAAGACTGCGTTCCGGCTCTTCTTTCTCAACCAAGGTTCGCCGCTGTTGCCCATGCCCCTGCGTGTCGCGTGCGCGGTTCTGTTCGTCGGTTCTGTGGCGGGGGTGTGCCCGGTCCGGGCGTCCGCCTCGGCGGACGCGGTACGGGCGAAGTTGGTCAAGGCCAAGAGCGAGTACGACGCCGAGGTGCAGAAGTTCGACACGGCGGTGAGGGGCTGCTCGACGCGCGCGAGGAGGAGGCCCGCAAGATCGGGAACGAGTAGGCGCTGGACGAGGTGAAGGCGCAGCGCAAAGCGTATGACGAAGCGGACGAGTTACCCCCGCTGGTGCCGGTCGCCGTCCTCGCCCGCATCAGAACTGCGGTGTCCAAATTCAACAGGGCACAGGCGACCGCAGTTGAGGAGCTCATCAAACTGAAGGAAGATGCGGCGGCTGAGGCTGTCGAAAAGGAGCAGCACAGGTTCGCTCTCGGTGCCGCGCTCCAGTTCGGGAAGCGGACGCACCTGAGCAGCCTCAATCACTTCGATGCGCACGTGCAGCACAGCCCTTTCACCAAAAACGGGGCGATGAAGGTCGGCAAGAGCGAGATCAAGTTTAAGGTGAACGGCAGCCTCGTGCCCCACAGCATCCTCATGCACCCACCGCAGAAAAGCCGTTCGCAGGTGCGATACCCCCTCAACGGGAATTGGACGGCGTTCCGCGCGAGTGTCGGGGTGCCGACCATCGACGAGAAAAAAGATCCGGGCTCGGCGCTCACGTTCGAGGTCCTCGGGGACGGGGAATCGCTGTGGAAATCGAACCCCGTTACAAAACGGGATACGTTTCAGCCTTGCGCGGTTCGGGTCGAAAAGGTGAAGGCCCTCACCCTCCGAGTGCATTGCGCGGGCACCCACGACTGGGCACGAGCGGTGTGGGTCGAACCGTTTTTGGCCGAATGACAGGCCCGTCCGTTCGTCACATCGGAACCCACCGCAAGAGCGGTGGGTTTCGCCTTTTCGGCTCGCTACAAAAGGAACTGTTCCTCTTCACGATTCCGCGTAAGGGCCGTGCCCCATGTCCGTTACTGCTTCCGACCCGTGGTTCCAAACGCTGTTCGCCGACCGCATCGGCGGGGCCAACTACGGCAAAGGCACCGACATCTACAAGTTCGAGAAGATCAAGCGCGCGAAGCGCAAAGCCCTCGCCGATCACCCCGAGCGCAAGTTGCTCGATTTCGGCATCGGCGAAAACGACGACATGGCCGACGCCAGCGTCCGCGAGGCCCTCACGCGCGAAGCGAACAAGGTCGAGAACCGCGGCTACGCGGACAACGGCATCCAGAACTACAAGGACGCCGCCGCGGAGTTCATGAAGCGGCAGTTCGGGGTGGCCCTCGACCCGAGCACCGAGATCTGTCACTGCATCGGGTCCAAACCCGCTTACGCGATGCTCCCGGCGGTGTTCATCAACCCCGGCGACGTGACCCTGATGACCGTCCCGGGCTACCCGGTCGCGGGCACGTGGACGCGCTACCTCGGTGGCGAAGTGGTCCGGCTCCCCCTGCTGGAAAAGAACGGCTTCTTCCCCGACCTCGACGGCCTCTCGGCCGACGTGCGCAAGCGGGCGAAGTTGCTGGTCATCAACTACCCGAACTCGCCCACCGGGGCGGTTGCCACCACCGACTTCTACAAGCGGGTCATCGAGTTCGCGCACAAGAACCAGGTGGTGATCGTGCAGGACGCGGCCCACATCCTCCTGAGCTACAAGGGCGACCCGCTCAGCTTCCTGCAAGTGGACGGGGCGAAGGAAGTCGGCGTCGAGGTCCACTCGATGTCGAAGGGGTTCAACATGATCGGCTGGCGGCTCGGGTTCGTCGCCGGGCACCCGAAGATCGTGCAGGCTTATGCCGACGTAAAGGA
>DASWYH010000528.1:0-4466 GCA_036405095.1 Gemmata sp.
GGAGAGCGTGATGTCGTCAGAAGCGTTCATCAAGTTGGCCATGATCCACCTCATGCTCAACCGACTCGAACCCAAACAGACCGATCCCGAGTTCCAATATCACAAAGCCGCGTGACGACCACTTATGGGACAGTCACTAAGAAGGAAATGGACGATGAGACACGGGTTCTCGCCTCCAGCGGGACGGGACGGCTTGGAGGAAAGGCTCCCAATCCGTTCACGCCGACTGACTCTAAAACCGATCTTCCCCGATGGACGGCATACATCCGCCGCCAGCCAACCGGTTCGTTCCGGCTGCCGGGGGAGAGTTTGAAGGATTTCCGAGAGCGGTATGGGCTCGGAGACGTGGATGCCCTCGGCAACTCGTACACGAAGTATGTGACCGATGTCCTAAATGGCAAACCGGTCAATCCAGAGAGCCTCCACGCGCATCACATCGTCTACAAGGCAGGTGGGGCGAGGATGCCCGACCTGAACGCAATGGTGGCTCGGGCCAAGGATATCCTGCTGTACTACGGGATTAGCCCATACTGGGATCGAGAGAACTTGTGCTACGCCCCAAATGGTGGCAACAAGACGCATAAAGAATCCGAGTTCCAGGCTGTCCACACCGCCATTCAGCAGGCCTTCATCACCTATCAGGGCCGGGGCGAAATCGAGGAGATTCTGAGGGTCGAAGCCCGGCGCTTCATCCGTGAGGGGCTCATGCGGCTATGATCAAGTACCCCAACCAAGCTAGGCTGTGGCTCGATGCCGTGCGAGACGGCGACGCCGCCACGGCACGCCAAGTGCTTGATGAGCACCCTGAACTTCTCGCTTCTAACGAGGATGCTGGCTTCCTGGCGCAGTACGCCGTCCGATACTTCCACTACGAACCGCTCGCCGACCTGTTCGCGCGCGGCGTGGACGTGAACATCGACTTCACCCCGGACCATCCGAGCCGCCCGGACACGCCGCTGTTCGAGGCGGTGCTCGGAAGTTACAAGGACATCGAACGGGGGCGGGAGATGGTGCGGTGGCTGCTGGCCCGGGGGGCGCGGGCGACCTTTGGCCCTGACGGCGGCTCGTACCCGTACCCACTCGTGCAGGCGATCAAGGAAGGCGACTTGGAAATCGTCCGCATGTTGGCGGACGTTACGCCGGACCTGAACACACTTGGGGAGCTCAACGAGTCACCGCTGAGTTATGCGATCGGCTACGGGCAACACGAGATCGCCGCGTACCTGCGGTCCAAGGGCGCAAAGGAGTCGCACGAGATCCCGGGGTATGTGCCGCCCCCGCCCCCGGACCCCGTGCCCGATCACGTAGCCGCGATGGTCGGTCCGGTCGAGGCCCGCGGGTGGGTGCCGATCGTGCCCGACGGCGAACCGCCCGTCGCCATCCGCGCCGCCACCCGCGACGACGGCACCGTGTGCCTGTTCACCGACGGCATGTCCGCGCAACCGATGCCCCCGGGGCCGGGCGGGGACTCGTACTCCCATGCCGAACTGGCCCTGTACCTGGCCGGGTGGCCCGACGACCCGGAGCGCTGGCTGGAGCCCCAGTTCCGGTGGCCCCTCGACTGGCTCCGGCGACTGGCCCGGCACCCGTTCGACACCGGGCGCGGGTTCGGCGGCCCGGTCGCGGTGGTCGCCAACGGGGAGCCGCCCCAACCGCTCGGACCGGGCACCGCGCTGACGTGCTGGCTGCTGCTCGCCGACAAGGAACCGCTGGGCCGGTTCGAGGCCCCGGACGGGCGCGACGTCGTGTTCTACGAGCTGGTCCCGATCCACACCGCCGAGCGCGCCTTCGAGCGCGCCCACGGCACCGCCGCGCTCCTCGAACGGTTCGCCCAACACGAGGTCCCCGAGCACATCGACCCGAACCGCAAAAGCGTCGTGTAGAGTCTGCGCCGGGCACGCCCCGTTGCGGTACGGTCGGAGTTGCACAAGGAGCTGAGTTTCCGTCCCGCGAGTTCGAGTACCCGTAGGCCGGGGGCAAGACGTCTGTGCTGTGGGTGGCCCAGGGCGGGGCCGAGTCCGGGTGAAGCCACACGGGGCGCAAAAACCTGTTGACTCGCCGCCCGCGCCAGGGCACACTCAATTTCCCTCCCACTCACCTTCCCGCCACACACGAGCCTCGTTCCATGTCCGCGCCGAACACATTTGGGGTGCCGCACAAGCTGCCGCGCCGCGGGTTCCTCAAGATCGGGGCGCTCGGCCTCGGCGGGCTCACGCTGCCCAACCTCCTGCGCGCCGAAGCCGAAGCGGGAACGCGCACGCCGCACAAGTCCGTGATTCTGATCTACCTCGTGGGTGGGCCGCCGCACCAGGACATGTTCGACCTGAAGCCCCACGCGCCGAAGGAGGTCGCCGGCCCGTGGAAGCCCATTCCCACGAACGTGAACGGGATTCAGATTTGCGAGGCCCTGCCCCAGCTCGCGCGCAACATGGACAAGCTCACAATCGTGCGGTCGTTGGTCGGGAACCAGGCGGACCACGACGCGATCCAGGTTTACAACGGGCACAACCCGAAGAAGCCGGCGCCCGCCGGAGGGTGGCCGCAGTTCGGCTCCGCCGTGGCGAAACTGCAAGGCGCCGTTCACCCTTCGGTGCCCCCGTTCGTGAGCCTGTGTTACACCTGCACACACGGCCCCTACAACGAACCCGGCCCGGGCTTCCTGGGCCAGGCGCTGAGCCCGTTCCGCGCGATGGGTCGGACCCGCGAAGACATGGTGCTGCGCGGGGTGAACGTGAGCCAGCTCGCCGACCGCAAGACGCTCCTCAAGCAGTTCGACGACATGCGCCGCGACACCGATTCGTCGGGCGCGCTCAAGGCGATGGACTCGTTCACGGAACAGGCGTTCGGGCTGCTCACCTCGTCCAAGATGGCGGAGGCGCTCGACATCTCGAAAGAGCCGCTCAAGGTGGTGGAACGGTACGGCACCGGCGACCCGAAGGTCTTCATGGACGCCAACGGCGCGCCCCGCGTCCCGCAGAGCCTGTTAATGGCCCGCCGACTGATCGAGGCCGGCGCGCGGGTGGTCACGCTGAACTACAGCAAGTGGGACTGGCACGGCGGGATGAACACCGAGGGCCGCAAGAACAACTCGATCTTCGTGCGCGAGGAAGAGGACTTCCCCGTCTTCGACAAGTGCGTCAGCGCGCTGGTCGAGGACCTGCACGACCGCGGCCTGGATAAGGACTGCACCGTCGTCATCATGGGCGAGTTCGGCCGCACGCCGAAGATCAGCGCCCAGCTCGGTCGCGACCACTGGCCGAACGTGAACTGCGCGCTCCTCGCCGGCGGGGGCATGAAGACCGGGCAGGTCATCGGCAGCACGGACAAGATCGCGGGCGAAGCGGCGTCGCGCCCGGTGACGTTCGGCGAGCTGTTCGCGACGCTGTACCACAACCTCGGCATTGAGGCAGACAAGGTGACGCTCCCGGATTTCACCGGGCGCCCCCAGTACCTCGTCGAGGACCCGGTGGTGCCGCTGAAGGAGTTGGTGTGAGGTAGCCCGAACCCTGACGGAGACCGCACGTCCTTTCTTTCAGGAACAGAACCGACTTCGGTTCTGTTCCGCCGCTCCTCGATCGGGCGACAATGGTCGCGCACCGCCCAGCCGGCCACTCGAGCGGTCCGCCACCGGCCCCTCACGCGACCGAAGTCGGGTTACTTAGCGGCGGCCCACTTCTTCCACGCGGCTTCCAATGGCGCGAACTCTCTGTCCTTGTCTTTGAGACCGGCGGCCTCGAGCGCCTGTTGAATGGTCGGGGCTTGGTTGTTCTCGCCTGGCTTCAATGCGTCAAGGATCATCGGGAATTTTGCCGCCCCCGGCCCGTAAGTGAGGTAGTCCGCGAACGACAGCCCGAGCGCCTCGCCAGCGGGAGACTTGCCCGCGTCCCACACGTCCGCTAATTTCCCCCCCTTTGCCAGCGCGCCTTTCGCCTGCGCTTTATAAACCGCGTACCGTTTTGAGTTCGCGCCCTCGGCGCGCATCGCGGAGACGCGCCCGAACCCGTCACGGAGCCAGTCCGGGAGGTTCTGGGTGCCGGTGCCCTTGCCCTGGAGGTGCGCACCCGCGACCCGGGCCGCGGTGTTGAAATAGAGATCGGCGTCGGTCGCTTTACCGGTCACCTCGGCGGGGTCGACCAGAATGGGCGGGTCGGCTCGGAGGTCGGTGTGCGCGCCCTCCGGGGGCACCTGGAACGCGCGCCTCATGAGCGCCTTGAACTCCGCACTGTCGGGCATGAAGTACACCGTTAACTTGCCCTTCCAAGGGGACTCTTTGTCGTCAAACTTGAGTGCCTTTCGGGCCAGCACGGTGGACTTCTCCAGCACTTCCCCGAGCGCCTTCGCCTTGGCCTCGGGCAGGGATCCGACGACGATGTAGTTTGGTGTTTCTACCACCGTCGGCTTGTCGATGTTGGCCTTTTTCAGGTTCGCGATGGCGGCTGCTTTCGCCTGTTTGACGCGCGCCGCGT
>DASWYH010000529.1:0-2320 GCA_036405095.1 Gemmata sp.
TCGACCGGCAGCGCCTGCCCCCGGGCCGCGAGCGTCGGCCCCTTCGCCGGGCTGGTGCCCATCAGCCGGAGGTACTGGCTGTGCGAGACCTCGGTCGCGGACATGAAGAACGGCCCGCTCACCGTGACCTCGTGGACCGGCCCCTCGCGCCCGTCCGCGGCCCGGCCGGGCTCGCTCTCCGGCGACCCCATATTGAACGTGCCGCCCTCCAGGCGGACCATTGTCAGCCCGTAGGTGTTGGTGAACGTTTCGGGCACCGGCGGGTCCGCGTTGAGGAACGCCCGGTACACCGCGAACCCCAGAACCGATAGGACGAACAGCGCGCCGAGCGCGACGAGCAGCGCCCCGACCGGGAACCCGCCCCTCGCGCGCCTCCGGATCGGATCGTCTTCCGTCTCCCGAGGCGGGAGCTTGAACACCTGGCTGCTCGGCGCCGGATCGGGCAGCGGGAGCGGTGCGGCGGCGGCGAATATGGGAGGGGCATAACCCGGCACCGGCGCGGCGTACCCGGGCAGCGGGGCCGGGGTGAAAGGGGCGGGCGCCGCGGGCGGGATCGGGTGCGGCGCGGGTAGCGTCGGGTAGCCCCCGGATGTCGGAGCCGCGAACGGCCCGCTCCCGAGCGCCGGCGGCGGGCAGAACGGTTGCAGCGCGAGCGCCAGTTCGATGGGCGCTTGGGGCCGCTCATCGGGCGATTTCGCCAGGCACCAGTGGATGATGCGTTCGAGCGGCTCGGGCGCGTCCGGGCGCTTCGCCAGGAGGCCCGGCGGCGCGTCGGTGCAGTGCTTGAGCAGCTTCTCGGTAGGCGTCGCGCCGTCGAAGGGGACGTGTCCCGTGAGGATGTAGTAGAGCGTGCCGCCGAGGGAGTAGATGTCCGCGCGGATGTCCACGGACATCGGGTTCCGCGCCTGCTCCGGCGCCAGGAAATCGGGCGTCCCGATCACGAACCCTTCCTGCGTGAGGCGGTGCGCGTCCCCGCCCCCGGGCTGGTCCATGAGGCGCGCCAGCCCCAGGTCCACGAGCTTCACGGCGCCGCCGGCCCGCGGGACGATGATGTTGGACGGCTTGATGTCGCGGTGAACCAGGCCGCGCTCGTGCGCGTGCTGGAGCCCGAGCGCGGCCTGCCGGATCGCGTCGCACGCCTCCGGGACGCCCATGACCCCGGTGTCGCGGACGATCTTGGTGAGATCGGTGCCGTCGATCAGCTCCATCACGTAGAAGTGGTGCCCGCCGACCTCTTCGGCGTCGAACACCTTGACCACGTTCGGGTGGTCCATCGCGGACAGCGCGCGGACCTCCTGCTCGAAGCGGCCGATCGCGGCGGGGTGGCTCAGCTTCTCCTTGCGGATGACCTTGAGGGCGACGGTGCGCCCCATGCGCGTGTCCTGGACCTTGTACACGCGGCCCATGCCGCCCTCGCCGAGCACGTCCAGCAGCACGTACCGGCTCGCGACCTTGAGCGCGGTCCCGCGCCCCTTGGCGATCTCGCGGATCTGGTACGGGGTGAGCCACCCCCGGCGGCTCACCTCCCGGGCCGCGCCCGGGAGGTCCGGGTTCGCGTACGCGATCCACCCCCACAGGTCGCGCAACTGCGCGTCGGTCAGCAGCCGGCTGGCCTGCAACTGCTGGTAGAACGTGGCCGTCGCGTCGGCGGCACTGCTCATCGAATGGTCACCGGTGTTGCGAGTGACATGGTGGCCGGGTCTGTTGTACCGCGCGCCACGGGCGGAAGGAAGCCGTCGGTGGAACCGCTCCCCGGTTCCGGTATGTTACCAGCACCGAGACCGGAGTTGCACCATGCCGACCATCACCGTCAACGAAGAGCCGAAATCGTTCCCCGAACCGCTCACCGTCGCCGACCTGCTCAGACACTTGGGTAAAGACCCGAAGGCGCTCGCGGTGGAGGTGAACCGCGCCGTCGTTCCGCGCACGGACCACCCGGCCCGCGCGCTCATTGACGGCGACGCGGTCGAAATCGTGACGCTCGTGGGCGGCGGTTCCGAACCCGAGCCGCTGCCGGAAGATAAGCCGCTGAAGGTCGGCAAGTTCACGTTCCGGAGCCGCCTGTTCACCGGGACCGGCAAGTACCCCTCTTACGGGCTGATGCAGCAGTGCATGGACGCGAGCGGGTGCGAGGTGACGACCGTAGCGGTTCGGCGCGAGCGGCTGATCGACAAGGACGGCAAGAGCATCCTCGACTTCCTCGACCTGGCGCGCTTGACGATCCTCCCCAACACGGCGGGCTGCTTCAGCGCCGAGGACGCGATCCGGCACGCGCGGCTCGCGCGCGAGCTGCTGTCCAACCTCGAAAACCCCGGGGCCG
>DASWYH010000530.1:0-13916 GCA_036405095.1 Gemmata sp.
CGACCCCCGCGCGTCCGCGCACCTGTACCGGCGCGCGGGCGACGCGTACCTGACCGCCCAGCAGGACTACGCGAACGCGGCCCGGTGCTACCGGCTGTTCCTCGCCCGCGCCGGCGACGGCGCAATGGCGCCGGAACCGAACGATTCCTGGTTGCTCACCTCCATCAAGAACACGGCATTCAAGGAGAAGATCCATGCGACCGGTACTGACGGCTAGCGCGTTCGCCGCGCTCGTTCTCGCTGCCACCACGCTCGGCCAGCCGCCGAACCCCGAGCCGCCGAAGAAAGCGGCCAAACCGGCGCCCACCCCGACCGACGCGGCCATTGCTGCGGCGCTCGCGAACGACCCCGACGTGAGGATGGCACAGGCGAAGATCCAGCTCGCCGAGGCCGAGCTCGCAAAGGCCCGGCTCGTCGCCACCCTGAAGGTCACCGCGCTCACCGCCGCGATCGAGCAACACAAGGTGCTGCTCGATGTGGCGCAGAAGCAGTTCACGGTGGCCGAGCAGCAGTTCAAGGCGGGAGCACGGGGGCAGGCGGAGTTCCTGGACGCGCGCGTCGTGCTGGCACGTGCGCAGGCGGCCCTCGCCGCGGCCGAGGGCGAATTGAAGTTGCTGACCGCGGCGGGCGATGCGAGTTCCGCTAAACACACGGCCCTCGGGCTCCTGTGGTTGCACCAGCACCAAGAGGGCGCATCGCAGTGGGCGGCGCTCGAACCCCTGCTGCCCCGGAGCACAAATACGGTCGGGGGGGCGGTCGCGGACCGCCTCCGGGCGGGGCTTAATATGCCGGTGAAGTTACCGAAGGGAGAAGTCACGTTCGAGGAGATGCGCGAGGTGTTCAAAAAAGCCGGTCTCGACGTGGCAATTCGGTCCCAGTTCTCGATGCCCTCATTTGTCTCGGACGGTGAAGAATTGACCATCGGGGCTTGGTTCCAGCTCTACCAAGACACCGCCGCCAAGAAGCTCGCATTTTCGTTTTATGTTCGAGAATATGGCTTGCTCATCACCGACAAACAGAGCGCCCCTCCAGACGCGCCGACGCTCACCGAGTTCTGGAAGCAGAAGCCGCCCGTGAAGCCCGAGACGAAAGCGGAATCGCTCCCCGAACCGCGAATGAAGTAGGAGCGCCGGGAACCGGCCCGACAGTTCGCACCGCCGGGCCGGGACAGAGCCCTCAGCGCCGGAACGGCATGATGCCGGGGAGCAACCCGCCCGAGTTGGCCCGCGGCATCAGCGCCGGACCGCCGTAGTTGTTCGGGTAGCTGTACGGTGAGCCGTAGTACGACGAGCCGTAGTACGGTGAGCCGGTGTAGTTGCCGGAGTGGTAGTAGCTCGGGTAGTTGGAACCCGGGTAGTAGGAACTCGAATAGCTCCCGGGGTACGAGCCACCGTAGTAAGCACCGGTGGCCCCATCGCACCCGCCACACGGGTTCATCGGAACCGAGTACGTCACCACGGACGCCCCCTTCGCCTTGCGCTTGCCGCAGGCAGTTGCGGTATCGGCGAACGCGGTTCCCAGCACGAAGGTCAGGGCGAACAAAGTGAGCGTGCGCATTGGAGGATCTCTAGGGGTTCGAGCGCCCGAAGTGGTCGCTCTTGCCCCGAGAGTGTGCAATCATTGCGCCCCAAACTCCCCATCGCCGCGCATTACCCAGATTTCCCACGCGCCCCGGGCGCCATCACTGGAAATCGTACCCGATGTGGAACGTGACCCGCCCGTCCGGGAGCCGGCGGATGTTCGTAATGTGAACGGCGGTGCCCACCCCGAGCTGGCTCTTGCTCGACGGGATCGTGAACGGGGTGAAGCTGTCGTTCGCGCTGCTCGGGTACGGCACCGCGCTCAGGTGCACGGTCGGCCCGAGCGGCCCCGCGACGCCGTGCGATTCTTCCAGCACCGGTTTGTTCTTCACCACGCGCCAGATCAGCAGCCCCTCGCCCGGGAGCCGCTCGTCCCAGCCGACCTTCTTGCGCACCTCCAACAGGAAGTACTCGCTGTTGTCCGGCGTCAGCTTGATCTTGAAGCACTGGGTCGGGTCCGTCTCGATCGGCGAGAGGATCAGCTTCTGCCGCACGGCCGGGTCGATGACGGTGGGCCTCACCCACCCCAGGACCTCTTTGCTCCACGCGCCGAAGTGCTGGGGCCGGCCGCTGCCGATCTGGTTGGACATGGCGCACCACTGCCACACGCCCTCGCTCCCCGGCAGCTCCGGGCGCGCGTACAGGTCCGGCAGCCCGAGCATGTGGCCGAACTCGTGGCAGAACACGCTGATGTCGTTCATCGTGCTCCCGCCCTCCTGCACGATGAAGTACGGGAGCGAGCGCCCGCCGAAGCTCACGTTCGCGCGGTGCGGCCAGTACAGCCCGCCGCGGGTGGTCTGCACCCGGGCGCCCGCGTACAGGAAGAACACCCCGTCGAACTCCTTCAGGGCGTCCTTGCCGGCCTTCTTCGTGTACAGCTCGAGCGCCTCCGTGAGGAGCGCCCGCTTCTCGCCGGTGCTGGTGCCGCTCCCCGACGAGTAGTCCATGCGCTTCTTCGACACCTCGTACCAGCCGACGAACTGGCCCTCGATCTTGAACTTCCCGGAGCTGAGTTCCTTGTAGTAGTCGTTCATGCTGCCGTAGACGGTCTGCCCGGTGGCGCTCTTGCCGGTGTACGTGTCCAGGCTGAACATCGAGTCTTCCCAGTCCTTGTCCGCGATCTTCGCGTTGTGCTTCACGTCCGGGTACTCGACCCCGATGATGGCGAGGTTGTACGTGGGCTTGCGCCACGCCCGCGGGAGCCGGTCGTTCCACCCCCCGCCGCCCCCCCGGCCGAACGTCCGCTCCTCGGCGGTCATGGGCGCGGAGGTGGTCTTCAGCTTCGCGGTGAGCACGTGCGCGGTGCCCCCGCGGGTCACCGTGAGGCTCACCGAGTCGCCCGCGAACTTGCCCCGCAGGGCTTCCCTCAGCGCCCCCGCGCTGAGCACCTTTTCGTCGCCGAGGGCGGTCACGACGTCGCCCTCCTTCAGCCCGGCGGATTCGGCGGGCGAGTCCGGGGCGACCACCTCGATCACCGGGCGCCCGGCCTTCTCGCCGACCACCACCCCGAGGTAGCCGGTCGCGAGGCTGGTGCCCGTGCTCGTGGGGGTTTCTTTGAGCGACTTGGCGGTTTTCACCGTCTTGTACCCGGCGGGCGTCGGGTACGGGGCCACTTCCAGCGCCTCCGGGGCCGACCGCGCGGACGCGGACAGGACACCCAGGAGCAACGACCCGAGCGCGAGCGATCGTGTGGACTTCATTTGGCACGCATGGGGTGAGAACGTGAGAGGAGTAAGCCGCGTTGTACTCTGACGGATATGAAGGGGAAATGAAAGTGCGCGGATCGGTTTCGCTTGCCCGCGCCGAGGGCGCGGGGTAATACTCCTCTTCGAGCACTATCCCAATGGTCGCCGGGGGCGCCCGATGCGAGTGATCGGCTTCGCGGTTCTGAGTCTGGCACTGGCCCTCTCCACAACCCGCGCGGCGGACGACGGCGCCGAGAAGGAACTCAAACGGTTCCAGGGCGACTGGCAGGTAGTAGCGGTGACGGAGGACGGCGCCACCACCGCCGCCGACAAGTTGAAGGGCAAGGTGTGGACGTTTCAGGAGAACAAGCTGGTCCCGCAGTACGACAAGGAGGACACCGCCACGGTCAAGATCGATCCCACCAAAAGGCCCGCTGCGCTCGACATCACCGACAAGGCTGGGGAGAAGGTCGAGGGCATCTACCAGTTCACCGGAAACGACACGTTGACCATCTGCGGGCGCGGCGACGGCAAGCGGCCGACGGGGTTCGCCGCCGGCCAGAAGTCGGGGGCGGTCCTGTTCGTTCTGGAACGTGTCAAGAAGTGAGCCGGCGCGCTCGGCCCCGGCGACAGCAGCCCTCCGTGGCCACACACAGCATCTTACAAAACAACAAGTTACGTACGGCGGGAGGGTCTGTTGCGGGCGGCCGTTCGCCCCCGGTCGTGAGGGGCGCTCCGCGGTTCGCGGTTCGGTGGATCGCGAACCCGGGTCCGGTCGCGGCTCTCCATTTCTTCTCGGCTACGCAGCGGGCCGCCGCTGGCGCGGGCTCACCGGGCTTGCATCCGGACCGCCCGCGCCGAACAATACTACAGTCCACTAATTCCGGCCGCGCACTGTTCCAGTGACGGGCGCCTCTCCGCGCGCGGACCCCAGGAAAGGAACCACTCGATGAACTCCTACGCCTCGCTGTGCGACGACTTCGGGGTCTCGACCTACGTCCACAGCAAGCTCGATATGCCCAACGGCCGGGAAACGGTGCTGCACTTCTTCGAGGCCCTTCAGAAGGGCACCAAGATGACCGAGTTCGAGAAGCGCAGCGACACCGAGTACATGCTCGAAGAGGACCGCGAACCGGGGCACTACCGCTGGGCCTCGCTCGATCACCGGCGGCTCAGCGCCGGGTACGTGAACCCGCCGACACTCGAAGACGCCGACGCGCACAACGAGCGCGTGCTCGACATGGCCGCTGGGCACCTCGACCTCAGCGCGCTCCAAACCGAATCGATGGACGTGCTGTACTACTTCGATTTCCTCTACCAGGGGAACCACGACGAGGTGGTGGCCGAAGCGCTGACCGCCGGGACGCCGCTCGACGCTCTGGTGCAGGTGCCCGCGGCCCGCGTGCTCCACTACCAGCCCACGATGATGCTCGCGCTCGATGACGCGTGCCAGCTCCAGGCCCGGCTCAGCGTCGAGACCCGCACCAACGCCTACCAGGTGCGCACCAACAGCTTCCCCGAAGCGCCCGTGACCGTGTACTTCACGGTCCGGCAGTTCTGGGGCAAGCAGCCGTTCAAGACGTTCGCCGAGAGCTACCACAACCAGCGGCGCGTCCTGGACGAGTTGGTCGGCACCTACGTGGTGCCCCAAATCATCGGCCCGCTGGCGAAGGCAATCAGCGCGAAACAGTAAGGCTGCGATCTGAAAGCCGCCGCGTCGGGAGTCGCACAGGCAAAGGCCGGCGCTGGTGACTTTCACCTGACGCCTTTTGACTCGGAGCCCTCAGCGAGTCGGGAACCGACGAACGTCCGCGCTGTGTTGGCGCGGACGTTTTCATTGTGGGGGGCTCAGTACCGACCACCGGATCGGCGGGAATGTAAACCCGCTCGCGCGGGGTGACGAGTGCGGCCACCCCACGCGATGCGAGCACTTCGCGCTGCTCGGCCACGAACTCCGACAAGTCGATGACTTCGAGGAGTTCGTTTGTTCCGAACGCACCAAGGACGCGCCCGCGGAGGCCGAGTTGAATCGCCCGGCGATCGAGTTTCGCCCCTGACGGGTGGTGATCCGGATCCCACTGGAGCCGCACTGCGGAGCGGCGAACGGCACGCGACCAGTCTTCCGAAGAGGCAAAGCGCTCACGGTCCCACGTCGAAGGAACGGCCTCCGCAACGAGCGAATCGAAAAAGGCTCGGCGCAACCGGAGCGCGAGTGTGGTTTCTTGGTTCTCCTTCGTGCCCCACCCCGAGCGGTACATCATCCACAGAAAGTTCGGCTTCACCCAGCTCATGCGCTCGGAGCGGAACCCGCCACCGAACCGCCCGTGTTCAACCGCGTACCGGCCGATGGCGGGGGTGTACGCCTGGTACACGACGATACTGTCGTCGTCGAACTGCGCGAGTATGTGGCGCCCGGTTTGGGGCCAGAGTTTCACCTGATCGGCGTAAAGTTCGAAGTCGAGGGGCATCGGGGGCTCCACATTGGCGTCGCGGGCCGTTCTGCAAGAGCGCCCGCAGCCACCCGCATCTCACGCCGCGCGGACCTTTACGGTTCATGACGTGTCCGCGGGTGCCTCGGGTTCACTTACGGGGTGGCGGAATCGAACCGCAACGCATTTCCCGTGAGCCAGCCCCGCCGCTTCCCACCGATCGCACTTTCGGCTAGCATCTCTCGGACCGTCCCTTTCCCGGAGTCTCTCCCATGCCCTCTCCCGACCGTCGCACGTTCCTCGCGGGTTCGGCCGCCGGCGCGCTCGCGCTCGGAGCGCCCGCCGCACACGCCCTCGGGGCCAACGAAAAGCTCAACATCGGATTGATCGGCAGCGGCAACCGCGGCCGAACCATCGCGCAGGAGTGCGTCAAGGCCGGACACAATGTCGTGGCCGCGGCCGACGTTGCCAAGTTCCGGCACGCGTTCATCGCCGAAAAGCTCGCCGAGGTGAAAGGCCCGCGCCCGGAGATGTACGACGACTACCGCAAGCTCCTCGAGCACAGGGGGCTCGACGCGGTCATCATCGCGACCCCGGATCACCACCACAAAGAGCACCTGATCGCGGTGATGGAGGCGGGCAAGCACGCGTACTGCGAGAAGCCGCTCAGCCACACCATCGAACAGGGCAAGGAGATGGTGGCCGCGGTGCGGAAGGCCAAGAAGGTCGTGCAGGTCGGGAACCAGCGCCACAGCGGCGAGCACTGGGCGCGCGCCCGCGAGGTGGTACAGTCCGGCGACTTCGGCGACCTGGTGTGGGTGAAGGTGTGGGACTGCCGCAACTGGATCAAGCGCGACCCGTTCACCCCGCCCAAAACCTTTGACGCCGAACAGATCAAGGGCGTGAACTGGGACGCCTTTCTGGGCACCGCCAAGAAGCGCGCGTTCGACCCCGTGCGGTACTGGGCGTGGCGCTGGTACTGGGACTACGCGGGCGGGTTGCTCACCGACATCGGCGCGCACCAGCTCGATATCGTTCAGTGGCTCGGCGGCGTGGACGCGCCCAGGAGCGTGACCGCGAACGGCGGCGTGTACCACTTCAAGCACTGGTGTACAGTTTCGCCCGGATTCGTTACCATGCGGGAAGCACAGGAGTTCCCGCATGGTCGCCTACAGTTACGTGCGATTCTCCCACGGCAAACAGGACTCCGGCGACTCAGTTCGGCGCCAAACCGAGCGGGCCGCGGAGTGGGCAGCGCGCCGGGGCGTTCCGCTCGATACCTCACTCGCGCCCGATCGCGGGGTGAGCGCGTTCAGGGGCAAGAATCGCGACATCGGCGCGCTCGGCGAGTTCCTTCGGCTCGTTGAGGCGGGGCGCGTTTCGGCCGGCTCATATCTCGTGGTCGAATCTCTCGATCGACTCACCCGCGAAGAGATTCAGCCCGCGATGCTGCTCGTCTTGCAGCTCCTGCAAAAGGGAGTTCGCGTCGTCCAGCTCACACCCAATGAGACGATCTACGATTCGCGGAGCGACACCACCGCTATCATTTTGATGCTCGTGGAACTCAGCCGCGGGCACTCCGAATCGAAGGTCAAATCCGAGCGGCTAACAGCCTCATGGGACCGTCGCAAGCAACTCGCGCGAGACGGCAAGCTCGCCATCACCAAGCGCGTGCCGGCGTGGATTGAGAAGCGAGACGGGAAGCTCGTGGCCGTGCCCGAGCGGGTCAAGGTGGTGAAGCGAATCTTCGCGCTCGCGATCGCGGGCAACGGGCTGTCGCGGATCGTCAGGCAGCTCGAAAAGGACGGCGTCAAGCCGTGGCTGAATGCCGAGTGCTGGCGTCGCAGCTACCTCGCGAAGTTGGTGCGGCGGCGGCTCGTGCTGGGTGAGTATCAGCCCGAGAAGGATGGCAAGCCCGATGGCCCGCCCATCATCGGATATTACCCGCAGGTGATCGACCCGCAGACGTGGCAGCGCGCACAGGACGCACTGACCGGCCGGAAGGGGGCCGGCGGGCGCACCGGGGCGAAGGTGACGAACATCTTCCAGGGGCTGCTCTGGGACGCCCGGAGCAGCGCGAAAATGTACATCACCTGGCGCGACCGGGGCAGCGAACCGCGGAGGCGCGGGGCCGATCGGGTGCGCGTGCTGCGCCCCTCGCAGGCACTGGAGAGCTACCAGGGCGCGACCGCGTTTCCCTACGCGGTGTTCGAGTCCGCGATACTGGGGCTGCTCAAGGAAATCGACCCGGCCGACGTGACCGGCTCCGAGCCCGAGAGTGATTCGGCCCGGGCCGCTGCGGAGTTGGCAGCGCTCGACACCCGCGCCGCGGCGCTCGAACTGGAACTTGCCTCGGGCGATGTGCCCGCGCTGGCTCGATCCCTTCGCGCGATCGAGGCCCGGCGCGCCGAACTGCTCGAAGAGGTCGCCAAGGCCCGCCGTGAACCGCTCGTGGCCGTCTGGACAGAGACCGCGTCTCTGCTCGATGTCACCGACGAGCCGGGACGGCTGCGGCTGCGCTCGCTCCTGCGGGGCGCAATCGAGGGTGTGTGGCTGCTGCTGCTCGGGGCCGGGCGCCGGCGCCTGTGCGTGGCTCAGGTGCGGTTGCGCTCCGGGCTGTGTCGCGAGGTGCTGATTGAGTACCGTAGCGGGAGCCGCACGCGACCCGCGGAGTGGTCCGCGCGATCCTTTGCGGCCGGGGTTCCGCCGTTCGATTTGCGGACCCCGGAGGGCGTCACGAATGCCGAGACGATCGTAGCTGCGATGGACGCAGATTAGTGACACTACTTAGGAACCCGTCTCGTAGGCTTCGGCACCGCCGACGAGAGGGAATCGAGAAACGTTTTCACTGCGTTCCGGTCCTCGTCCGTCGCGTGCGATTCCCACAGGTAGCCCAGCAGAACCCAGACTGCTTTCGATTCCGGACCGAGCAAGTCCTGCTGCTCGATGTGGATGGCATCTCCACTGAGAAGCTTCCGATGGAGAGCAGCGAGCGACTTTTCCAGTTCATCGGGCGTGATCCCGTGAGGTAGCTTCTCCTTCCTTTTGATTTCCTCATCGGCCTGCTTGCGGAGCCTGGGCATCGCCTCTGCGAGAACGTCGCGCAGTAGCTTGGCACTCGATCTGTCGAGCGTTTTTGCGATAGCTTCCAGCTCTGTTTTCATGGGCGTTTCGGCCCGAAACACAAGCTGGGCATCGGCGTTCTGTCGCGACATGGGGTGCAAGCCTGTTGTCATCATGTCCTAGTCTTCGATGCATTGCATTGCAAATTTCGAGACAAGTCAAATTTGCGATGCATTCACAAATGAATTCACCCGAAGATAATTACCGACATGGCTACGGGAGGCGGTCCGCTTTTATGCTCAGTGTGGGTTATTCCGGACGGGAGGGAAGTCATGACGCCGACAGGAATCGAAGTGATTTACCAAGCGAGAGTGCGTGCGGATGGGACTCCTTACCACCTTTCAATTTGCCAAGACGGTCTGATCATCGGATTCCGGCCCGGCAAAGGCAGGCTCGTCCTGTGGTCCGAGGTCGTGAAGCTGGCCGACGGGCCTCCTGCTGATCGCTATGGCGTGGTTGTGTGCAACAAGCTTTTGATTATTACTGAGGACGAAAACGAAGCCAATGATCGCGCCGCTGAGCAAAGGACCGTGGGCAATGAAGCGTTCGTAATCCGCGTTCCTGTTTCGGTTTCTTTGCCAACTTGAAAGCCCCCAGAAGGCGACGCCTTCTGTTTTGCAGAAATACGCATTGCATTTACAAATGCCTTTGACTACACTCTTAAATCATAACGCATTCCGGAGGAGCCAATGGCGGAGCCAAAAGAGAACCAGGGCCGCGGCCAGCGAACCGCGCAGGTCTTCGATTTTGCGGCTGGCCTCAAGGACGATCTCGCGAAGAAGCTCCGCGAGATCGAAACCGTTGTGACGAGTGCGGCCATTCTGGCATTCAGTGAGATGCCGGTGGCCGAGCAGTTGGGCTACTTGCGGTCTGCAAGAGAGCGCCACATCTCGCCACCTGTTACCGCGGGAGCCTGACCCGTGGCCCACCCCGCAAGGCCCCGCCGACCGAAGCCGGCCCCCGTGCCGTCGCTTGACGAGCGGCTCCGGCGGCTCGCGGCCGACGCCACCCAACCGGACGCGGCTCGGCAGTACGCGCGGAACATGCTGGCAGGCGAGGCGATCGACAGTGCCCAGGTAGCCGCGATCCGAGCGGCGGGTGAGGAACGAGAGCGGGCGGAGAAGGCCCGCGACTGAGAAAGCCGCCCGGGGTGAGGCCGCGCGCCGAATGGGCAACGGCCGCGGCTCCCCCGGGTGGCGAGCACAACCGGACCGGGGCGAGCGAACGGACGCCCCGAAGCACGACGCGAAGCGCAACCGCGGGCGGGCACCACCGGGTGGCCCTCGCCGCTCGCGAGCTGCGGCCCCGGTCCGGTGTGGTTCACGAGAGGCAAGCAGGGAGGCGGTAGCGATGGCGGGACGAGGTGTAAATCGAAGCCCCCATTGGGCGCTTCGCGTGCGGCTCGGCGAGGCATCGGACGCGCTGAAAAAGCTCGGGCGTGTGTACCGGGTGCAGGTCGGCTCAGCGTTCCAGTTCGCGTCAGCCGACGAGCTGCGGATGCTGCGGGCGCAGATTGACGCGGCTCTGGGTGATGCGCCGAAGCCGGGATCGGCCACGCAGGGAGGCAGCAGTAATGTCGCCTGACACACTGTTCGTCGTCGGCGTCGGCGCCTTCGGCTTTCTGGCCGGGGTATCCGTGGGCGCCATTGTCCAATACGTGCTAGCCGGTGACTGACGGCAGTGAGACAGCCGCGGCGGTCGGTCTTCGGGCCGGAACCTGGAGGGGCAGCCGACCGCCGCGGCGCCGATAGCGCGGCCGGGATCAGGGCCGCGAAGGAGTGACGTGATGGGCTTGCTGCCGTTCATTTGTGCCGCGCTCGCCGGGTGGTTTGCCGAACAGAGCCCGGGGCTGGCTGTGTTCTTTGGGTTGTGCTCGGTGACCTTTGCGATTGGGCATGGGGCCATGCTGATCGCGGACGTGATAGACGAGACGTACTGAGGAGCGCGAGAGTCATGAGCGAGCGATTCCCGACCGATCCGCACTGCCCGGCGCCAGGGGCGACGCACACTCCTGGTCCCTGGTGGTGCGAAAAGGGCCGCTACAGCGAGACGCTCACCGGCCAGCTAATGATCCGCGAGGGGCGAGAGGGCGGCGCGTACATCGCTCACGCCCACCCGCGGAGCGCGGACGGCCAACCCGACGCGCAGGCTCACGCGAACGCGGCCCTGATCTCTGCCGCGCCCGATCTGCTCGACGCGCTCCGGGCGATCGTCGGGCCGGACCTGACCTACCTCGACGGGTCCGTGATGACCGGCATCAGCCGCGAAAAGATCATCGCGGCCCGGACCGCGATCGCGAAGGCGACGACGGTATTTCCCTGGTGAGAACACGCCCTCGCGGGGCACGGATCAGCGGTATCTGCGGCGTTACGCCGTGGGTGATCAACGGCCCGACAACGTTACCGGAGGTAACGCGATACGTGCGCCCATTCAACGGACGGGTAACCGTCTCATTGGCTCACAGGGATCGAAAGTGACCCGCCCCGCGAGGGTGCCGAACAGCTCGACGGGGCACGTGGTGGGGCGAGCGGCCCGGCCCGCCCCGTCGAGCACGAGACACGGCCCGAGAGGGCTGTGTGTGCCCGCAAGGATGCGGGTAGGTGGAGGGGGAACGTCGCCCCGCGAGCCTCAAGGATCGCGAACGAGCGTGACTTACGCCGGGTGGAGAGCAACCCGGCGCACTGGTTCTGGGGCGGGCACGGTGACCCGCTACGACGTCGCGGAGAGATGCGCTACCCGATCAGGCGGCCACTGCAAGCCTGTGGGTAACTAGTCAAAGGCGCAACCCGGTTCGACTCCGGGCGGAACCACTCAGGACATCACACACCAACCGGCACGGCTGCCGCTCACACAGGAGACCGCGACCGTGAACACCACTGGCGCCCCGATCGACTCCGACCGCGTGCAGGCCGTGCTGACCCTGGTGGCCGACTGGCCCGAGTGGGAACGCGCCGCGCTGCGTGCGGCGCTGAGGCCGAAGCCCGCGCTGAGGCTGTATGAGCCGGATGTGACCTTCACGCCGGTGACCGGTGCCGACCTGGGCGAGTTCCCGGCGGTGGGCGGGTTGATTGACTTCGATTCGGCTGGGCCGCGGGCCGCAGTGCTCGACATTCCACCGGAGGCTGAGCCGCACTTCTTCGCCGCGGACGGCGAACTGGTCGCACTCGACAGCTTCCCGTTCGAGCTGACGCCCGACGAGGTGAGCCCCGACCCCGCGCACTGCGTGAACGCGATCGGCTGAGTGAGACACGCGGCGCCCGACCGGTGGACCTGCCAGGGGTGTATTACACAGCCGCGCGGAGGGCGCAGATGCCTACGGGAGTGAGCAACGGGGAGTCAACGCTCATCAGCTTGCGGGTGCCGAACGAGCTGCTCGCGTGGGTCGATGAGCGGGTGAAGTGGTCGGAGGCGAACCGGCGGGACGGTGCGTACACGCGGACCGGGTTTCTCGTCGCGCTGATCGAAGAGGGCAGGTCCAAGCGCGAGCGGTCGAAGCGCTCGCGCAAGAAGTCGCGGGTCCGGGTGTCGGAATCGGTTCCTCCTTCGGAGTGACGGCATGGCAGAGGCAGCAGTAGCACAGGCCCCCAAGACGGCATCGCTCGTGCGGTCGCCGTCCGGCCTCCAGATCAACACCGTGGCGGACCTGAAGGCCGTCGCCGAGATGCTGTACAACGGCGGGCTGACGCCCCCGAACATCGACAACCCGAACAAGGTCGCGGCGGTGATCATGTGCGGGATGGAGGTCGGGCTCGCCCCGATCCAGGCCCTCGGCTCGATCATGCTGACCGGCGGGCGGATGTCGATCTACGGCGACGCGGGGATCGCCCTGGTGCGCGCGAGCGGCCAGTTGGAGGCGATCGAAGAGTGGGTGGAGGGCGAGGGGGAGAACCGCACCGCCCACTGCAAGGGCAAGCGCCGCGGCGAGCCCGAGCGGCACTACACGTTCAGCATGGCGGACGCGAACCGGGGCCGGCTGATCGAGCGCGCCCGGGGCAAGGACGGCAAGGGGTGGGGGCCGTGGCTCGCGACCCCGGACCGCATGATGATGTACCGCGCGCGTGGGTACTTCCTGCGCGACCACTTCCCCGACATCTTGCGCGGGCTGATCACGTTCGAAGAGGCGCAAGACGGCAGCGTGACCGAGACCGAGGTGAAGGTCGTCAGCGTGAACGGCGTCCCGGTCGATCCGCCCGCGACGGCACCGGGCGCCCCGCAGCTCCCCCCGGTTCGCGAGGCGGTGGCCCCGGATCAGCACGGCCCCGGGCGCGACGGGCGCCCCAGCGACGCGCAGCCGGTCACCGCGCCGGTCGCGACTGTGCCGGCGGCCCCCGACACCGCTCCGGTGACGGACGCACAGAAGGAGGAGTTCTTCCAGCTCCGCGCGCTCGTGTGGGCGGCGAAGGGCGCACGGGACGACGCCTCGCAGCGGGCCGCCTGGACCGAAGCGCTCGCCCCCTTCGGCGTGGCATCGGTCGGCCAACTGACCGCGGCGACCGCGGCCACCGTGATCGCGGAGCTGAAGAAGACGCACTGCCCTTTCTGAGGCCGGCGGTCGTTGCCCGCTTCGCCGACCTGAACCAGTGGCCGGAGATCCTTCACCCCCTGGTGCGACAGTTCGGCGGCGAGCGGGTTTGGGCGGTCGGCCTGGAAACCTTGGAGTACCCGGCCACGTGGGCGACGTGGCAGACCGAAGTGTCGATGTTGTCCGCAGCACTTAACCGCAGGTAACAACCATGCCCCTCTTGGACGAACTGAAGGTCGACGCGAGCACGCTCAACTTGCCCGAGATGGAAGACGCCCTCAAGGCCGGGCCGATCCCGCCGGAGGGCTTCCACCACGCCGTGCTCGACGGCTTCCGCGACGGCGTCTCATCGAACACCCAGCGCAAGTTCCGCGAGCTGACGTTCAAGATCCTGACCGGCCCCGGCAAGGGCCAGACCGTGAAAGAGTCGCTGTGGAACAGCGACGAGCCGAAGGGCAAGAACCGCGTGCTCATCTTCGCCCACCGGCTCGGCCTGTTGCAGCGGGTGAACAACACGCTGGCCCCGATCCCGGGCAAGTACGAGTTCAACGACGTGATCGGGGCGCAGTGCATCATC